>DAWDUP010000156.1:0-5063 GCA_052346825.1 Candidatus Fimivicinus sp.
TGCTCCGGATAAGCCGTTTTGAAATATGTATCGCCGTTCAGGTAATCCGTCAGGAAGCGGATGCCGCACTCGAAGGTCATCAGCTTCGCGGAAAATGCGAGATTGTCGATCTCCGCCGCCGTCAGGCTTCCGCCCGCCGCCGAAAGATAGCCCTTGACATACTGCTCAAACAGGTTCAGATCCAGCGAAACGAGGGAAAGATCCTTTTCGTCCTCTGCCGCCGTGTTGGCGCCGAAGCGAATGCTGTCGCCGAAATCATAAAGAGACAGGCCGGGCATGACCGTATCGAGATCGATGACACAGATGCCCTGCTTTGTATCGTTATCAAACATCACGTTATTGAGCTTGGTATCGTTGTGTGTCACGCGCAGGGGCAAATCGCCCCGCTCCATCAGGTCAAGCAGCACATGGCAGTCCGCTTCGCGTGCTTTCGCAAAAGCAATTTCCTCCTGCACGTGCTTTGCGCGCCCCGCCTGATCCGCTTCAATCGCCTGGAGCAGATCCTGAAAACGGGAGACTGTGTTATGAAAATTCGGAATCGTCTCATGCAGGCTGTTGCTCGGATAATCCGCAAGCATCTGCTGAAAGGTGCCGAATGCCTTCGCCGCATTATGGAAAACAACCGGATCTGTGATGCTCTGGCAGGTATAGGCATTGGAAATAAAATTATAAATACGCCAGCAATGACCCTCTGCATCCTTATAATAGGGCGTGCCGTCTATCGTGCGGTAGACCGTGAGCGTTTCCCGCTCCGGATCTCCGCCCGCCGCCTCGATCTGCCGGCGCAGATAGGAGGTCACGCCGAGGATATTCTCCATGAGCTCATCCGGATTGTGAAAGACATGGGTATTGATCTGCTGCAGCAGGAAATCCCGGTTTTGACCGTCCTCCTGAAAATGCAGGACATAGGTATTGTTGATATGCCCGTTGTTAATCCTGTCATAACCGATGTAGTCGCCACCCAGCGCGAACTGGTGCTTGATCTCCTCAAGCTGGAAAGGAAGCTCGCTCATGTGTCACACACAGCCTTTCTAACAATAATATCAAACTCTTATATGTAAGTTGCTTCTTCTATCAACTCAATCGTGCCGAAACGCTGCGGGTTATGAAAGCCAAGCGCCGCACTGCCGACCGGAAAATATGCGCCGAAATGGGGGCGTTCCGTTTCGTCGCCGCATTTGTAAAAATTGCCCGCCATGGTGCATGAAACGATTGGAAACGGCCTGCCGTAAACCGCCTCGATCAGTTCCACGGGAATCAACAGCAGCACACCCCAAGCATCTCCCTGCGGCGTTGATAAGGAAAACGGCGTAACAACGGGCGCCCAATCCGTCATCTTCGACAATCGAACGCGACCCTCCCGGCCCGGGCCAAATTCCGTTAAAAAAACGCCCTTCGGATTCATTTCGAAATTCAAATAGGCGTTTTGCAGCGCGGGAAATGGATTTAGGAAGCATTCCAGACAACTGTCTTTGTAAACCGGATCGTCACGCTCGCACGCAACGGCACGGACCGGCTCTTCAAAAGACCACATCCGCACAAAAACGCCCTTTCCACGCACCGCGCAAAGCTGCGCGAACGAGGCCGGACGGTAAGGGGCGTCCCCTTCCCAGTGAAAGCTCTCCAGCCTGGCGATAGGGACACGCGCCCAATCAGGCGACCCGTCAAAAATCGGTCCAGCGTAAGACTGCGCCATACACATGCCTCCTTATGGCAACTAAATTATTATAGCAATTTCGACCGTTTTGTCAAGTTTCCAGGCGCTTTCTGACGAAGTCTCCAGGGCAGTATAGATATGCACATTATCGAATTGAAATCCTATCTCAAAATTGGGAATAAATTAATATATCCTATGCAGTGGTAGTAAAAAAGCTTCTCAAACAAAACAGCGGCCAGATGCTTCCGGCCGCCGTCCTTCACTTCTCAACTGTTTTCTGCCCCGGCTCCCCGCCCGGCCCATCGCGCCGCGGGCGCTTATCTGGGCTGCTTTTCTGGTGGGATGTCGTCCACTGGTTGTCCCCCGCCGTTTTCACGGGACGGACTCGTTTCTTTTTAGAATCGCTCATATCCGATACGTCTCCTTTCGCAAATTCGCCTGGCGGGATAGAAAGTCTTTCCCGCAGATGTGTTCCATCCTTAGAATGCGCCGTTTTCCCTAAAAATATTATCGCATGCGGTTGCAAGTTGTCTGTTTTCTTGTTACAATTTAAAGGAAATACGAAAAACATTGTATCGTTTGCCGTTTGAGAGGTGGCTCCCTGTCCGGAGGTGTCAATGAAATGAAGCAAAAAATCGGAAAACGTGCTGTTAGTCTCCTGCTGGCAGCCGTCATGGCTGTGCTGGTGGTGCTGCCCGCTTCTAGCGCGGCTGTCGACAAAATGGCAGATGTTCAATACCCCTATGTCTTCGTCCACGGGATGGGCGGATGGGGCTCCGACGAGGGAATCAACAGCATCCTTCCCTACTGGGGCGCAACCACGGGCGCACTGATGCCGCGCCTGCGTGACAACGGCTACGAATGCTATGATGCCTCTGTAGGGCCAATTTCAAGCTGCTGGGACCGTGCATGCGAGCTCTACGCTCAGATGACGGGCGGTACCGTGGACTATGGCAAGGCGCATTCTCAAGCGCACAGCCACGCCCGCTACGGGCGCACCTATGACACGCCCTTATTTGAGGGCTGGGGGACAAAGGATAAAAAAGGCATTTTGAAAAAGGTCAATCTCGTTGGCCACAGTTTCGGTGGTAACACGGTTCGTCTTCTAACAGAGCTGCTCGCCAACGGAGACCCGGCAGAGCGAGAAGCCACGCCCGCCAAAGAGCTTTCCCCGCTCTTTACGGGAGGCAAAGCCAATTGGGTGCATTCCGTCACCACGCTCTGCACGCCTCATAACGGCTCAACGCTGCGTTATGTTGCCGACAACCTGAAGCTGACCGATCTGGTCAAAGCGGTGAGTTATATCTATGCCGGTATCATGGGCCGGTCGCCGCTCAATGGGTTCGTCGATTTTCATCTGGAGCAGTTCGGCCTGACGGCGGTTCCGGGAGAATCCGCGCAGGACCGGCTTCTGAAAGCGCTTAAACTGATCTTTGAAGAGACGGACGACAGCGTGGTCACAGATCTCTCGCCCGACGGCGCGGCCCTGCTCAACGAACGCATCGGAATGGAGCGGAATCTCTATTATTTCTCCTATTCCTACCTGACGACCCATCAGTCCGCGTTCAGCGATCGTCAGGTAGCAAACGCCGATACGCTTCTGGTTTTGATCCCGTTTGCAAACCTGATCGGCAAATATGCGGTCAATACAGACACGGACTATCCGATCGATGCAAGCTGGCTGCCCAACGACGGCCTGGTTAGCGTCGTCTCAGCGCAAAAGCCCTCTGACGATCCGGGTGTGGAATTCGACGCCTCTCATATCGTGCGGGGAAGCTGGAACGTCATGCCCACCCTGCCGGGTGATCATGGGACAGTGATCGGCCTCAATGGCGACCGGGAGAAAACGCTGCAGTTTTATCTCAATATGATGCAGATGATTGAGACGCTGCCAAAGACAGCGAATTAATATCAGAACGAAAAAGGCAGGCTGTGCAAACCGGTCATTTGCGCAGCCTGCTTCCCTTTACATGGACGGAGAAGAAAATTCATGCTATAATCATTGACGCCGCCCGCTCTGCCTGCGGCCGGGCGTAATTTGAGTATCATATCATAATAAGATGGCGCCTTTGCCGCGGCAAAACCAAGGCAGCATTCCCGGTTTGCAAATTACGGCCTTGTCTGTTTCAATCCATGATAGAAAGGAAGGCAGATCCATGCTCATTGATCTATTAAAAAAGAACCGTAGCTACCGCGGGTATGACGATTCCTTCCGCATCGACCGCTCGGTGCTGGAGGAGCTGATCGACTGCACGCGCTATATAGCGTCGAGCGTCAATATTCAGCCGTTAAAATACTTCGCCGCCAGCGAGCCGGAGATCGTAGCGCTCATACAGCCGCTCACCCATTGGGCGGGTAAGCTCAAAGAGCTGCATTTACCGCGTGAGGGGCATCGTCCCACGGCCTTCATCGTCATCTGCCAGGACATGTCCGTCAGCGATTCCCCCACGATGTTCCAGCGCGATATCGGCATCGCCGCTCAGACGATCCTGCTCGCCGCTACAGAAAAGGGGCTCGGCGGCTGCATGATCGGCAGCTTTGAAAAGAACGCGCTGAAAAAAACGCTCAGCCTGCCGAAGCGGATCGAGCCCATGATGGTGCTTGCCATCGGCAAGCCCGACGAGACGGTGCTGCTCACCGGGGTGGGCTCTGGCGGCTCCACGGATTACTATCGGGATGAAAACGATGTACACTTCGTTCCGAAACGCGCATTAAAAGACATTCTGCTGTGAGGGTTGAAGGGAAATGAAAACAGGTTTGGTTCTAGAGGGTGGTGGCCTGCGCGGGATCTATACCGTCGGCGTGCTCGACGTGATGATGGAGCAGGGTCTTTTCCCAGACTATGCAGTGGGCGTTTCTGCAGGTGCGGCCAACGCTGTATCATATCTGTCCGGACAAAAAGGGCGCGGCTATCGCGTTAATACGGATTATTTGGGCGACAAGCGTTATATGAGCCTTTCGAATCTGATCCACAAGCGCTCTTTATTCGGTATGGACCTAATCTTCGATGAAATTCCGAATTCGCTAGACGCTCTCGATTACGACGCAATCCAGCGTTCCCCCATCGAATTCTATACCGGGGTCACCTCCTGCGAGGATGGAAAGGCCTTGTATTTTGGCAAGGAATACTTGACGCATGACTGCAATCTGCTCTGTGCATCGGCTTCCATTCCGATCATTTCTCAGCCGGTGGAGATCGATGGTATCCCCTGCGTGGATGGTGGCGTGGCGGATCCGATCCCCGTGCAAAAAGCGCTCGATGATGGCTGCGATCAGATCATCGCCATCCTTACCCAGCCTCGTGGCTACCGGCAAAGCCCGATGCGGATGCGCCCCGCCTACCACCGGATGTTAAGGCGTTATCCCCGGCTGGTGCAGACGCTGGACCGCCGCCATACCGTATATA
>DAWDUP010000157.1:0-2509 GCA_052346825.1 Candidatus Fimivicinus sp.
TTTTCCTACATCAGGGGGCTTTTGTCCATTCTCCGTTTTTACTGGTCCTGTTCACTGGTCACCGTTTGCAGGGGGCGAATATTTTGCTGTGATTGCTAGCACCTGAGAATAACACCACAGCCGATGCGGTTGCCGCTATCACCCGAAGGCTGGGAGCGATAGTCATCCGGCATCTGATGGATGATTACGGAACGGCCAATAACATCGCACGGACGGAATCGATCCGTATAGACTGTCATATACGCATAACCGTGGTTGGATAACAGGACGGGCAAATCTCCTGCATGGAATGGATGCTGCTGCCCGGTCGGGTTAAAATGGCCGCCCGCGCAGGAAAAATCCTTCTCACAGCACCCGCGTTCATGGATATGGAATCCAAAGAACGGCCCCGTATCCTCAACGGGCAGATTCACCACCTCCGCTTTCACCAGTGTTCCGCGCGCCCAGGGATAAAAGCTGACGGTACCGCCAAGGCAGGGTGCATATGTACCGCCGTGAAGCACAGCCCTTGCATAGGGGCCCGCGCGCAAAACTTCCGGAACACTTTGAGCATGTTGCATCATTTGCAAAGCGCTCACTCCTCTCCGTTTCATATGCCTTTGCAGGCTATCCTATGTTCGAAAAGGAGATTTGGTTCAAGACGCTATCGGCCGGAATGGAAAACCGCCGCACTTTCAAAACTGCGGCGGTCTACGCTTACTCTCATTATACGCTTGGAATTACAATTCCATATTTCTTCAAGTTGGCCTTATGTTCCTCATCAGTCTTTGCATAATAAATCGTGCCATTCTTCGAGCAGAAATAGAGCATATCCCGATACTCTGCTTCCGTGGAAGGATGGATCGCCGCATTGATAGAGGAACGACCGGGATTACAGATCGGTCCGGCAGGCAGCCCCTTGCAGGCACTGTTATAAGTGTTATATGCATTACAGTAGGCTGTATAACTGCTGTTTAGATTTTTATATTTTCCGATACTCCCTTTGATGTAAGAACGAAGATATACCGGCGTAGCATCCACCTGCAGCTTCATTCCCTGCGAAAGGCGGTTGTGCAGCACCGCCGACACGCGCTTTTTGTCTGTATTCGTGCGCGCTTCCTTCTCGATAATGGAGGCAAGCGTCAAAATCTCGTCCATATTTTTCAGATTCGCCACGCTGGACGGATAATTGCTTAATACAGCCTTACTGCCGCGCAGAAATTTTCCCACCGCATCCTGTGGCTTCATATTTTTATAAAATTCATAGGTATCGGGGAATAGATAGCCTTCTAGCTTGAAGGCACGATACTGTTTTGTGGGCATGCTTCCGACCAAAGGATAATAATTAAAATGATAGGTCTGCGCCGTATTGATAAAATCAGTGGCGCTGCATACACCGTTTGCCTCCAGCCTCTTGGCAATCTGAATGATATTATAGCCCTCCGGGATCGTCACTTTGACCGTGCGGGACGCCGTCGTCTCCGCAGGGGTACTGGTCGTTTTGGGTGCGGCAGGTTTTTCCGTCGCCTTTCCGCTGGCAGGTGCCACAGCTACGCCCCCACCTCCAACGGGTAGCGCAGTTTCTGGTTCATCTGATGGTGATAATGCGGTTTCCCCCATCGGATTAGAATTCTCTGCGGTACCAGCTTGCGACTGACCGAATTCATACGGAGGATCGCTGCTCTCTTCCTTCGTGCCCTCTTGCCCACAGGCCGCCAGGCTGAAACAAAGACAAAGCGCCATCAGGGTCGCCGCTATCCGCAAATATAGAGCTTTCATTCGAATACCTCCCATTTCACTCTTGCTTTTCATTATACGACATATAGTGTCCAGATGCAACTTGCCCTGCTCCTCTAAGCAGAAAAATCGCCGGTTTCGCACCGGCGATTTTTCTGAAAATGAGGGAAAGAAAGGAGAGAAAAATGAAGAAGCAATCTATATAGAAGCCCTCTTATAAGGGAATTGTTGGTTGTCTGTCCTCCCCTGCCGGAGGGTTCTATTCCGGCAGCGGGGACAGTGTGTGAAAAAAGAGAGGAAATGCATAAACCAATAGATAAAACGGAAGCCTGTTCTACAACATTTGTGTGGGAGAGGAAGCGGCTTCCATATGCGAACCGTTTACATCTTGCCACCCCCTTTCATTTATCTTGGTTCTACTATAGGCCGCAATTATGTCGACTGTGTGACATGAAAAAAAAGAATGTGCAAAATCAATATGAACGATTCGTAAGGAAAATACCGATAGCACACTATGCAGTCCACTCCACAGGGCGCAACCGGCATATCGAAAAGGGCGATGCAAAATGTACAAGTGCACATTTTGCATCGCCTTTTTTAATCTGTCTCTGTGTTTCAAGAAACCGATGCTGACCGGCAAATTTACCACTGGTGTATGATAGCAGGATGGGCAAATAGCCGGTCCAGCGTCCGCATGAAGGGAACCAATGCTTCAAAATCGACCGCGCGATGATCAAAGGCGAGGCACAGCGGCATAACCTGACGAATGCCGATCTGTTTGATTCCATTTTGA
>DAWDUP010000157.1:2519-4138 GCA_052346825.1 Candidatus Fimivicinus sp.
CTGCTACCGCAAAAATCTGCGGCGGTACAATTTCAAGCAGGGCCGTTGCGCCGTGCTGTTCCCTATAAATACTGCCGATATTCGAAACCGTTACGCTCCCCTGCTCCATGTCTGCCTTTGTCAGGCGATCACCCACTGGTATTTTATGATATGCTCTTTTAGCCTTTCCGGAAAGTGTTTTTACCCGGTGCTTTCCCACTTTAGTGCCGAACAGACGGCGCAGTACACGGACGATGTGTAGGTGCTTTAAATGGGTCATCGTTTCAGCAAAAGCAACCTCATACATGGCTTCGTTAAAATCCGTATTCTCCATACGACGGCCGACATCCTCAATATATTCAGCAAGCTCATCAAGCGACTTTGAGCCGACGTCCCGCAGATTGACGGTCATCATCTCACCATTAGGCAGGCACCAGGGAACGGAGATATCAATGCGTTCCAGCTGTGTGACGGTTCCGCGCACGGTTCTGTCCCGGTAATCGATATGGGCGTTGAGCGACGGTGCGGCCTTCAGGCCTTCGGCGATCGCTTTGAGCATGATTGTGTTAACCGTGATTTTGTGCGACCGGTTCGAATCCCGGCTGAGGATTCGATACTCCTTCATGAAGTCCGTTACATCCGGCTCATACATATAGGTAACATGGGGAACGGTCTTCCATGATTCAGAGGTCATATGGGAAACAATCTTTCTCTGCATGCCAAAATGCGAGATCATATCGCCGCTCTTTTTTCCGGGTTTGTCCGGAGCAGCCGTCATATGGGTATCCATCGGAAATTTCAGCACCATGGTATCTTGCATCATCAAACACTCCTTCTGCTTTTTGTGCCTTAAAACGAAAAGGTTTTAAAACACTTCTTGATTGGCCTTCGTTTTTATATTTCGTTTTCACGGGAAGGATTTTCAGGGGTTCACAAAAAATAATTTTTTTTGCGATTACTGTGCTTAAATACCAATTCCCTATTACGCGGTTTATAATACCATATATAACGGTGATTGTAAACAACATATACGTCTATAAAACCAACAACAGATCGTTTAATGATCGCAAATTTTTGGATATATTTTCTGCCTGTTCCATGAGATAATAAAAACAAAAACTGCTCTGGCAGTTTCCATACCAGAACAGTTTATGCGCACAGATTTTAAATGTGCATGTCTCATTCAGATTTTTATCATCTTCCGTATTTCCGTACCATCACCAGAACCGCAATGGAAAGAATCGCAAGCGTTGCAACCGCTCCCGCCGCGGCAGCGCTGTTTCCCTTTTTCAGGCTCATCCGTCCGACTCCTTTCACATAAAACAATTGTCAATCCCATTTTTATTATAAGCCTTTTTGTCCTGCTACGCAATCTTGAATGTTTTATATTTACTTCTTCAAAGTGTTTTCTCCCCTTCACAATAGAGCAAATCACATCAGTTCACCGCATTGCGGATCGACTCTGGCGCCTCGGACTCGGGAAGGAAAAAGATTGAATATCCCCTGCCCTCCTCAAATTCTGCAAGGACATAATATCCATCCGTATCCAAAAAATAATTCAGATAGGCATGCGATATGACCGCCTCAATCTGGGCAGGGTCCCGGATCACAAAGGAAAATTGAAAGGCATCCAGAGTCGG
>DAWDUP010000157.1:4148-5046 GCA_052346825.1 Candidatus Fimivicinus sp.
GGTCCGCTGCTCACAAAGGCATTGTCGCCTGGGAAACCGACGCTTCCCCAGCCGCCGCTGAACTCCAGCGCCGCGTACCAGGTAAACGTGTATGGGAAGGATCCCATAGCACCTATTTCAGGAGGATCATTCCATTTTGTGCGGATGACCGACAGCCTCCGGATGGGAGGGTCCTCTTCCAAAAAATCAGCGCCGGCATGCTCCCGTATAAAGGCGAGCGTATTCGTCATATCCCTGGTGATCACGATGCGCAAAGAAGCCGGCGTCCCGGAGATTGCCCGGAAAAAGTTGCCTTCCCGCTCTGATCCCCCGTCCCGGTGGATAAAGGCAATCGCGCCAAGCGCAGGGGCAGAGGGATGGTATCTCTCCTGCGCAGGCTGCGCGCATAAATCGTCACTGATGCATCGCAGCAATTCCCGGCGCTGAAGCTCACTCAGGGGTATTTCCCGTTCCGTTGCCAGCCACTTGCTATCAAGCAACACCGTATTGATCGCCTGTACTTGCTCTTTCATATAATGTAGCCTGTCGTATGCTTCAGGCTCCGGTTCGGTTGTTAAAACCTCCTGGATCAGCGCATGGTAGCGGTCACTGTCCTCCAGCTGGAGGAATTGCGTCAGCAAGGAGATGGGAATCCGCTCATAATGCCGCCTTACCTGCCTGCCATCTTTAAGCGTGTATACGAACTGGATCCCCGTCCGGACGATTCGATCCTTAAGCGGCCCCTCTTTCTTCAGCTCTCGGCGCCCGCCTTCCGCCAGCTGGCGGTGTAGCCTGGTAATCAACTGAAGATCCCGTTCGGAGGAAAAGCCGGGCACAAGGTCCCCCTGTTCCGAAAAAACCTGATTGTCGATTCCTCGCGTCCCGCTGTAGCCGCTCAACTTGATGCTCTGGTTCGGCA
>DAWDUP010000158.1:0-2161 GCA_052346825.1 Candidatus Fimivicinus sp.
CCGGAAAAGGAAGCAAAAGGGGCCGTTTTGCACGGCACGTCGGCAGCAGAAAGATGCCGGTTACGAAACCGATCAGAAACCATGCTTTTCGTGCACTTTTTTCTTCTCTTAGACTTTATCGACAATCTGAGGAGGGGACACAATTGCGTCCCCTCCTCCTGCTATTCCCGCTTTTCAGCGCCGATCGCCTTCAAAATCGCCTCCACCGCCTGCTCCGCCGTCATTCCCGCCATGTCGACTGTGATATCCGCCCACTTTTCATACAGCGGCATGCGTTCCTGATAAAGGTCGTGAAGCGACTCACCCTTCGCCATTGCGACGCCGCGCGTTTTGATATTGTCAAGCCGCTTCTCGATCTCCTCATACGGCAGTTTCAGATAAAGCAGAATGCTGCTCAGATGCAGATGGCGCATTGCATTTTCGCTGTACACGGCGCTTCCACCTGTTGCGATCACGGTGTTCCGGCAGTCGATGCTCCCAATTGCATGCTCTTCCACACGCAGGAAATATGGCAGGCCGTGCCCGTCGATGATCTCCTGCAATCGCTTTCCCTCGCGCTGCTGCAAAATCAGATCTGTATCCAGGAAGCCAACGCCGATCGTTTTGGCCAAAAGCACACCGATCGTACTTTTTCCACAGGCCGGCATGCCGATCAGTACAATATTTTTCATTTTCTTTATCCCCCAGAATGAAAAAGCTGGTATATATCCAAGTCTTTTGAAAAAAACAGAGGGACCAGCACCTGCAAGCCCCTCTACCCTTCGCTTATATTCAATCGATTTGCGTTCTCTTATCAATCGTTTTCGAGGGAATCGTCACGCCTTCAGGGCAATCGCCTGATGAACCTTTTCCACAATATTCGCCGCGTCAAGGCCAAATACATGCAAAAGCTCCACCGCCGGCCCGGAGCAGCCGAACGTATCCTCCACGCCGACGCGCACCACGGGCACCGGTACGGTCTCGCTCACCACTTCTGCTACTGCAGAGCCAAGTCCGCCGATGATGTTGTGTTCTTCTGCTGTTACGATCGCGCCCGTCTTCTTGGCGGCTGCGATAATGCTGTCGCGGTCGATGGGCTTGATGGTCGCCATATTGACGACACAGGCGCTGATTCCTTCCTTCATCAGCTCTTCCTGCGCCACGAGCGCCTCATTGACCATCAGGCCTGTAGCGATAATCGTCACGTCCTCGCCCTCGCGGAGCTGGACAGCCTTGCCGATTTCAAAAGAATACTTCTCATCGAAAATACGCGGCACTGCCAAACGGCCAAACCGCAGATAGACAGGGCCGTCATATTCCGCCGCCGCAAAGACAGCCGCGCGCGCCTCGATATCGTCCGCAGGATTCAGGATGACCATTCCAGGGATCGTGCGCATCAGGGCAATGTCCTCACAGCACTGATGGCTCGCGCCGTCCTCACCCACGGAAATGCCCGCGTGCGTTGCGCCGATCTTCACATTGACGTGCGGATAACCGATCGTATTGCGCACCTGCTCAAAGGCGCGTCCGGCCGCAAACATCGCAAAGGAAGATGCAAATACCAGATAGCCCGTGGTGGCAAGGCCTGCCGCCACGCCCATGAGGTTGCATTCCGCGATGCCCGCGTCAAAGAACTTGTCGGGATACGCCTTTTTAAAGACCCCGGTCTTTGTTGCCGCTGCCAGGTCGGCGTCCATTACGATGAGATTGTCATATTTTTCAGCCAGCTCGACGAGCGCGTTGCCATAGCCGTCGCGCGTTGCCTTCTTGATTACCTCAGCCATTATTCCGCCTCCAATTCTGCCAACGCGGCCTTCAATTCATTCATCGCCTGCTCATACTGCTCCGCATTCGGCGCAGTACCGTGCCAAGCGCACTTGTCCTCCATAAAGGAAACGCCCTTGCCCTTGATGGTCTTGGCAATAATCACTGTGGGCTTACCCTTACACGCACGCGCCGCCTGAAGGGCGGACTCGATCTCATCGAAGCAATGGCCACAGATTTCGATCACATTCCAGCCGAACGCCGCAAATTTCTCCGGGATCGGATAGGGGGAATTGACCTCCTCAACGGAGCCGTCAATTTGCAGATTGTTATTGTCAACAATTGCGACGAGGGTATCGAGCTTTTTAGCCGCCGCAAACATTGCTGCTTCCCAAACCTGGCCCTCCTCCAGCTCACC
>DAWDUP010000158.1:2171-4969 GCA_052346825.1 Candidatus Fimivicinus sp.
CACCGCATAAACGCGGAAGCCTTTTTCACCGTATTTCGAGCCGAGCGCCATACCCACGGCAGCAGAAATTCCCTGCCCCAGAGAGCCCGTGCTCATATCGATCCCCGGCAAAAGCTTCATGCTCGGATGCCCCTGTAGACGGGAACCAACCTTACGCAGGGTTTTGAGCTCCTCCTCAGGAAAATAGCCGCGCTGCGCCATCACCGCATAGAGCGCGGGCGCCGTGTGGCCCTTGGACAGGACAAAACGGTCGCGCGTTTCCATCTTGGGCTGCGCGGGATCGATATTCATCTCCTTAAAATAGAGATACGTCAGGATGTCCGTGACGGAGAGCGAACCGCCCGGATGGCCGGACTTTGCCTGAAAGGTCTCCTCAATGACGCCCATACGGACCTTGCAGGCGGTCATTTTCAGCTGTTTTTTCGCTTGCGTATCCATGGTGAATACACCTCCTGAATTCTATTATCTGATAAAACAGAGCACTTGTAAAGGAAAAAGCTTATAAATTATCTATAAAAAAACAATTGAATTTCATGGGAAATAGCAAAGATACCTTTTATCATCTCCTAAAACATCGTTATTTTGAGCCTTTCCTTCTGGGAATAACTCCGTTATCCATAAGTTCGCTCAATATATTCCAGAAAATCGCCCACCGCGCCGCGATTGCAGTGGCACGCATGGTATTTGGCGATGGCGTGAACTGCCTTCGGAGCCTGTCCGCAGGCGGCAGGCAAGGAAACGGATTTGAGCATATCGAAATCGTTGAAATAGTCGCCGATCGCTGCCGTGTGATCATAGGGGATCCCGAGCATTTCGATCAGCGCATGGACGGCGGCCCCCTTATGCACGCCATCGGCGAGCATCTCATAGGTTGCAACGGAGGAGGACACGAAATTCGCCTGCCGGTCCTCCAGGGAATCGATAAACCGAATTACCTTTTTCATCAGCGGCGGTACACCAAGAAAGATGACTTTCCCCCAGCCCTCGCGCGGCATCTCGTCAAAGCTCTTGCAGCGCTTATGCGGCAAATGATCCGCCATTACCTGAATCGGGCCAAAAACACGTGGATGCAGCAGATAGATAAAATCCTTTGTGAAAATCTCCGCTTCCACCATCGGGAATTTTTCCAGCACCAAACGGGTGATTTCCTGCCCGCGCGCGCTGATCGGCCGGAACCAGATCATTTTATCCCTCTGAAAATCGTAGATGCCCGCACCATTGAGCACTATGGCAGGTGTCGACACAATCGGCAGACGGTCGAAATGCTTTTTGAGAGATACTACATTTCGCCCGGACGCCAATGTAAAGTGGCCGCCCAAATCGCAGACAAAGTGCGTGATCGCCTCCAGATTGCGCCTGGGTAACCTGCGCAGCTTGTTATTGAGCGTACCGTCGATATCTGAGACGACCAGCCAGTCAGAAAAATCTTTTCTGGCTTTCAGTTCATTCTCCGTCTGCGTCATGCTTTCCGATTCTCCTTAAAAACGCGGTAAAATAGGGAGGAAGCTCGCTTGCCACCTCCAGATAGTGCCCATCGCGCGGATGGCGGAAGCCGATCAACCCGGCATGCAGGCATTGCCCCTTCAACCCGGGCGCGCTCTTTTTGGGGCCGTAAATTGGATCGCCCGCCACCGGATGGCCGATATAGGCCATATGGACGCGGATCTGATGCGTGCGCCCCGTCTCCAGCCACACCCGGAGCTGCGTAAAGCCGTTAAACTCCGCAACCGTCTCATAGTGGGTCACCGCATTGCGGGAATGACGATCCGTCACAGCCATCTGCTTGCGCTTGGTGGGATGCCGCCCAATCGGCGCATCCACCGTGCCGGATGGCTCCTTCAGATGCCCATGCACAACGGCGCTGTATTCCCGAGTAAAGCTGTGCTCCTTGATCTGCCTTGCCAGTGAAGCGTGTGCAAAATCGTTTTTTGCCACGACCAGCAGTCCGCTCGTATCCTTGTCGATCCGATGGACAATACCAGGGCGAATCACGCCATTGATGCCGGAAAGGCTGTCCCCGCAGTGATACAGCAGGGCGTTTACAAGCGTCCCATCCGGATTGCCGGGAGCTGGATGCACCACCATACCCTTGGGCTTATTGACCACCAGAAGATCGCCGTCCTCATACCGGATATCCAGTGGAATCTCCTGCGCCTGTGCTTCCTGCTCACGCGGCTCGTGCAGGAAAACACGGATGCTGTCCCCCGCTTTTACCCGGTCATTCTTCGAAACGGGAGCCCAATTTTTAATAACATTCCCCTCTTCGATCAGGCGCTGCACGGCGCAACGGCTTAAGTCCTCCACCAAAGCGGCTACCGCGCGGTCCACGCGCTCCCCATCGAGCTGAGGCGGGATCGAAAACAGCAATGCGTCAACCATCTTGCTTCTCCGCCTGTTTCTGCTGGAGCTTAAGCTCCTCCTGTTTTTTCTCCTGCTCCTTACCTTCCATCCAAAAGCGGATCATCCAGATCACAAAGAGCACAAGGCCCACCGTAATCAGGCAATCTGCAAAATTGAAAACCGGAAAATGGATGAATACCGGCGCGATAAAGTCAATGACATAGTGGCGGAAAATCCGATCGATAAAATTGCCCAGGCCGCCGCTTAAAATCAAAATGACTGTCGTGTAAGAAAGCCCAACGTCAAACTTATTTTGAGAGAAACTGGTATCCAGCTTTTTGCTGACGATCAGATAAATCCCGCCAATGAAAATGATGCTGGAGAGGAGCCCCATGATGACTGCACTGCCTTTGAACACACCGAAGGCTGCGCCTGTGTTTTCTACATAAATCAGGTGC
>DAWDUP010000159.1:0-4922 GCA_052346825.1 Candidatus Fimivicinus sp.
GCCATTGAGGTCATCGTATTTCCGCGCATTTTTACGGAAAACGCAGTCAAGCTGCAGGAGGGAAACGTCATCCTCCTGAGCGGTCGGCTGAGCCTGCGGGAGGATGAAGACCCGAAAGTGGTCTGCGACCTGGTGGAGGCTGTTCCGGATCCGCAGCATGTTCCAACCGGCTTTCAAAAAAGGCAGCGAAAAAAAGCTCCGCCGCCGGCTGCCGTAACCGAACAGGCTGCGCATGGCGGATCCAGAGCAAAACGGAGAGGGCTTTTTCTGCGCTTCCCCGCAAAGGATGCACCTGCCCGGGAGCTGGCGGAGCGGGTTCTGTGTATTTTCGATGGAATGACGCCGCTGTATTATTACTACTGTGATACGGGGCAGTATGAGACGCGCCCGCCCGCCGAGTTCATCGATCCGAATGAGCCGATGCTTCGGGAGCTTCGGCGGATTCTGGGAGATGAGAACGTTGTGTTTCGCCCGTAAAGGAGCATATATCCGCTGACTTTGACAAAGTTTTATACAATATTTATCTCAGCGCACTTGACATCGCGCCAAAGTAGTGTATGATTAATATAATGCGTTCGTAGGGCCTGGAAGGAGCCAAGCCTTGCCGGCGCATTCTTTCTGGCAAAATGAAATGTACGTTATAGGGGGAACGGTTATGAAGACGATTGGTGTATTAACCAGCGGCGGCGACGCGCCCGGCATGAACGCCGCAATCCGCGCGGTCGTGCGCACCGGCTGCGAGAGCGGCATGCGTGTGCTCGGTATCCGCCGGGGCTACAGTGGGCTGATCAACGGTGATATGGTGGAAATGGATTTGAGAAGCGTCTCCGATATTATTCATCGCGGCGGCACCATGCTCTATACTGCCCGTTGCCCTGAATTTAAAACAGAAGAAGGTATTCAGAAGGCAGTGGACGTTTGCAATGAGACCGGCATGGAGGGGATCGTAGTCATCGGCGGCGACGGTTCGTTCCGCGGTGCGCGCGACCTCTCTCTGCATGGGATTCCCTGTGTTGCAATGCCCGGCACGATCGACAACGACGTGGCCTGCTGCGATTACACCGTCGGCTATGATACTGCGATGAACACAATTATGGAAATGGTCGACCGCATCCGCGATACGACGGAATCGCATGACCGCTGCAGCGTAGTCGAGGTCATGGGCCGCCGTGCAGGATACCTTGCGCTGAATGCAGGGATTGCTGTGGGCGCAACTTCGATCCTGATTCCCGAGGTCGCATACGACTTTGAACATGACGTAATCGAGCGCATGCGCCGCACGCAGAAGACCGGCAAGAAGCATTTCATTATCATTGTGGCTGAAGGCATCGGCGGCGTGGATGAAATGGCGAAACGGATTGAGGAGGCAACCGGCGTGGAGAGCCGTGCCACCGTTCTCGGCCATGTGCAGCGCGGCGGCTCTCCCACGGTCCGCGACCGTGTGGTCGCCAGCCATATGGGTAACTATTGTGTCCGCCTTCTGGAGAAAGGGATCGGCAACCGTGTTGTCGCCATGCAGAAGGAGGAGGTCATGGATTTCGATATCTATGAAGCGTTAAATATGGAGAAATCGATCGATCTGGATCTCTATCGGATCGCTCATGAAATTTCCATCTGATCAGGTAAAACGACGGGCCGGGATTTCGCAAATAAGAAATCCCGGCCTTAGTCTGCCACAAAAGCCATATCAGTGAAAAAAGTGGATAAATTCATGAAGAGTAAAGAATATTGGTAGCGCTTTGCACAATGCAAAAGGTTACAGCCAGCTCCCGGAAGCACAAACCTTTGTACTTCGCAGATTTGATCGGAAGGCCAAGGCAGCATCAAAGCGAATATTTTTAGGGCGGCAGCGGTGCAGACCGTTGCCGCCTTGTCTACAACATAACGCTGGCGGGGATGTCAAGGGCGGTGCCTGTGCGCCGTTCATCGAAGCGCCGTCTTTCAGGTGGCGCACAGACCCTTGCCCTCTTCGGCACGGTCGGCGTCATGCAGGTTTACAAAACGTTTGGGATGGTCTCACAACAGCTTCGCTGCGCCACAATCGAGGAAAATATGTACATTCTCATGCTTTTGTAAAACGGATGCCGGGCACTTCGGAGAAACCTCGCCTTTGATCATGTTGAATACCGCCTGCGCCTTGGCTTCACCCGTGGCAATTAAGACGATTCCTTTCGCCTGCATGATGCTGTCGACGCCCATCGTCAGCGCATAGTGCGGCATATCGGAATCCGGAAAGAAGCGCTTGTTTGCTTCCAGCGTGCTCTGTGTGAGCGCTACCTTGTATGTAGCGTGCGTAAATTCATCCGCCGGCTCGTTAAAGCCAATGTGGCCGTTATTGCCGATGCCGAGCAGCTGCAGATCAATGCCGCCTGCCGCTTGGATGCGCGCCTCGTACTGTGCGCACTCCGCTTTTTCGTCCGCGGCATTGCCGTTAAGGAAGTTCACACGCGCCGGGTCGATATCCGTATGGCAAAACAGAGTCGCAAACATAAAGGAATAGTAGCTGTTTTTGTCGTTTCGCGGCAGATCGCAGTATTCATCGAGGTTGAAGGTCGTAACATTGCGGAAGGAGATATTTCCAGCGTTATATTCCTTCACCAGAAATTGATAGGTCGGAATGGGGGAGGAGCCAGTCGCAAGCCCCAGCACACTATCCGGCTTTCCTTTTATCTGCTCTACAAACAGCCTACCCACGGCCGCGCCAATTTCCTGCGCGTTTTCTAGAATCTGTACGTTCATTTTTGTATCCTCCAGTTTTATGATCATCCAGAAACTATATTATAGCATATTTCTGCGCAATCGGAAGATTTTTTTACTGAATACGATGATCCTTCTATATAGTCATCCTGCAAAATTTATTTGGATGTCAATCCTGATTTTTATAAAAGATCACGATTATTTGCTTGACAAGACAGGCGCAATCCATCTATAATGAGGCTAAAATTTTAAACAGGATTTATAATGCGTAGAAGGGTGATGATAGAAATGAAACGCAGGATTTTAAAAACGCTGAAAATCATTGGGATCACGCTTACGTCCGTGATCGGTGCGGTTATCATTCTGTTCGCGGTGCTCATCGGCATGATCAGCCTGTCCAATAACCCGGACTGGATTAACGAGGAAGATTACCAAAGCGAACAGTTTTATGCGGGCGACGTGCAGTTCCTCGATGCGCCAGCTCAGAACGCAAAGTGGAGCCTCGGGTATTCCCAGAAGATCCTCACGCCGGACGATCTCGGCGGGCGGCCCTATTACATGGGAGGTTATCTGACGCTCCCGGCAAAGAAAATCTACGAAAAGTTTGATGATATGAAGGTGCGCACGATCGTCCTTGACGACAACAGCGGGCGGGGAAAGGTTGCCTTTGCCGTGATTGATTCCATCGGCCTTTCCAATGCGGATGTACGCCAAATCCGCGCCCTGCTTGCGAATTACGCAAAGGAACACAATATCGTGAGCATCAATGTCCTGACGACACACGTACATAGCACAATCGACACACAGGGCCTGTGGTGCTCCCTGCCCAAGGCGATCGCCAGGAATGTATTCACCACAAACAAGGCGGAAAAGGCAGCCTTTTCCGGTCGTGATCCAGCCTTTATGCAGTCCCTGTATGAAAAGACGGCCGCTTCCGTGAAAGAGGCCTGCGAGAATATGCGAACCGGGCGGCTGCTCTATGCGGTCAAGAAGGCGGAAAATTATTTCACCGACAAGCGCGAGCCCAAGATAATGATTGAGGAAGTTTACCGCCTACGGTTCGTCCCAGACGACGGGAACGTAAAACCTACCTGCATCGTCAATCTCTCCGCCCATCCGGAGGTGACGGGGCTGACCACAGACGACAACCCCGGCGACGTCCTGAGCTCCGATTACACGGCCTATATGGAGCAGATCATTAATGAAGAGGGCTATCACTTCATGTTTTTCCAGGGCGCGATCGGCGGGCTCATCGGTGTCAACCGCGGCGTGAGCAACGATGGGCTTCCCATGGAAGAGCTCATCACCGACGATGTGACGCCCCGCCACGAGCAAACGCGGCGCTGGGGCTGGGAGATGGGCAAATTCGTCAGCGCTATGACGGTGACCGAGGAGCAGATTCTCGCAGATAAAACGCTCTACGATAAGGCACAGGAGGATCAGGAGCTCGCCATTGCCGAACATCCGGAAAAATATTCCAAATGGTACGATGGCTGGGAGCCGGTGCAGGAAACAGAGGTCGATCCGATCCTCAATATCACCCTGCAGGAGGTCAAATTGCCAATGACCAACTTCGTCTTCAAGCTGGCCGGAAAGATGCGGCTGATCAATAACATTGTGCTCAAATCCATGGAGGATCGCGGCGACCTGCTCACCATCACAGAGGTCGGCTATTGCGAGATCGGTAAACAAGTCAAAGTGGCTCTGATGCCGGGCGAACTCAATCCCGAGCTGGCGGTCGACGGCCCGAATATGCACGCGTCTGGCTCCTATTCCGGCGAGGAATTCGGCCTGCCGCCGATGAAGGACATGATAAGCTCCGGCGATCTGCTCGTATTCGGCATGGCAAACGACGCGGTGGGGTATATCATCCCGGATAACGATTTTGGTCCCTTCTATCAAAAGGACCATTATGAGGAACTGCTCTCCTTTGGCAAGCATGAGGCGTCCGCCCTGGTAAGTGTCTTCCAGGCGCTGGCCAAAAAATAGCGGTCACATCCTGTTTGAATCAGCCTTTACAATTGGGAAAAATCAGCAGGGGCCGCGATGATGCGCCTCCGTCCGGCTAAAAATAGAAATTAGGCTGAGTGTAACGCTGAAATGTGCCGACGTTCACCATCCCTGACGCAGGAGCGTTTCCTGCAATTCTGCAAGGGCCTGGCGGCATGCCTTGTAATCCGGGAGGATGGATTCCACAATTGCCCAGAAGCGAGGGGAATGGTTCA
>DAWDUP010000160.1:0-1047 GCA_052346825.1 Candidatus Fimivicinus sp.
CGCGCCTGTCGTCAGCCCGATGATCGCGCACGGGCGTTTGCTGAAAGAGACCTATGGGCATGACAGCAAGGTTGTTTTCGTCGGCCCCTGTATTGCCAAGAAGGCGGAGGCGGACGATATCCGGCATGAAAACGAGATCGACGCAGTTCTCACCTTTCACGATATGATCACCTGGCTCGAGCAGGAGCAGATTTCAATCAATGACTGCGAACCGGTGGATTTTCTGCGCGGGGATTCCGAAATTTTACGGCTTTATCCAATCGCCGGCGGCATCATCAAAACGCTGAAAAAACGGGAGGGCGGAGACCTGCCCAACTACAATATCATGAGCATCGACGGCATCGACAACTGCAAGGATGTGCTCGACGCGGTCCGCGCGGGGCAGATCACCGGCAGCTTTATCGAAATCAACGCCTGCGTCAGCGGCTGTATCAACGGCCCGGCGCGCGTCTCCAGCGCACACGACCGTTTCACCGGCCGCATCCGGATCAAGGAGCATGTACATACGACGGGCAACGGATATCCGACGCTGACCAACGTCATCCCCATGCACAAGGGCTTCGTGGATCGGACAGACAAGCGGGAAATCCCCAGCGAGGAGGTCATCCGTTCGATTTTGCAGAAGATCGGCAAGGACTCTCCCGCGCAGGAATTAAACTGCGGCTCCTGCGGCTATGCCACCTGCCGCGATAAGGCGATCGCCGTCTATCAGGGCAAGGCGGAGCTGACGATGTGCATGCCGTTCATGCGCCAGCGCGCGGAATCCCTTTCCAACGTTGTCCTTACGGAAACGCCGAATATCACGATCATCGTCGATGAGGATCTGAATATCGTCGAATACAATGCAGCGGCGGAAAAGGCCTTTGGAATCAGCCGGGCCGCGGCGCTCACGAAGGGGCTCTATGAAATTTTCGACCCTGCGGATACGCTCGCCGTTTTTGATTCCAGGCAGCCGATCTTTGATCAAAAGATCACGGTGGACGCCTATCACAAAACCTTCCTCGAAAGCATCGTCTATATCAAGGAAGGCAACTACTGCATGGGCAT
>DAWDUP010000160.1:1124-4897 GCA_052346825.1 Candidatus Fimivicinus sp.
CAAGGATATCACCGAGGAGGAAGCCCTAAAGGAAAAAAGCCAGAAGCTGCGCATGGATACGGTCGAAATGGCGCAGAAGGTGATCGACAAGCAGATGGTCGTCGCGCAGGAAATCGCGAGCCTTCTGGGCGAGACGACGGCGGAGACCAAGGTAACTTTGACAAAGCTCAAGGATATGATCGCGCGTGACGACACGCAAGCTTGAAGGAAGGGCGTGAAGCCGGATGAGCGTACATATCGACGTTGCATGGAAAAGCCTCAATAAAAAAGGCGAGGAGCTCTGCGGCGACAAGGTCGTCACCGTGCGCACGGCGGACTCTACTATCGCCGTACTGGCGGACGGTCTCGGCAGCGGCGTCAAGGCCAATATCCTCGCCACCCTCACGAGCACGATCTGCGCGACCATGGTGCGCGAAGGCGCGTCCGTGGCGGATGTCGTGTCCACGATCGTTAACACCCTGCCCGTGTGCAGCGTGCGCAAGGTGGCCTACGCCACCTTCAGCATCCTGGAGATTAAGGACAGCGGCGAAGGCTATCTCGCGGAATTTGACAACCCCTTCTGCATCTATATCCGCGACGGGCAGCGCATGGAATTCAAATGCGAATATAACGAATACTCCGGCAAGGGTGTCTATGAAACCCGCTTTCAGGCGCTCCCCGGGGACATTATCACCATCGTCAGCGACGGCGTGATCTATGCGGGCGTGGGCGAATCGCTCAATTTCGGCTGGACGTGGGAGCACGTGGTCAAATGGCTGTTAAACGCCACGGCGCTCAATATGTCCGCGCCGCGATTGGCCGCCGCGCTCTCCGACACGGTCAATGACCTCTATATGAAAAAGCCGGGGGATGATTCCACCGTTCTGGTGGCGGAGGTTACGGCGCACAAGGTGGTCAACATGCTCGCGGGCCCGCCCAAGGACAAGGCGGATGACGAGCGGATGGTGCGCGACTACATGCGCTCGCAGGGCAAAAAGGTGATCTGCGGCGGCACGAGCGCCAACATCGTCGCCCGCGTTCTGAACCGTAAAATCCGAACGTCGCTTACCTATTCCGACCCTTCGATTCCGCCGGTCGGCTTTATTGAAGGCATCGATCTCGTCACAGAGGGCGTGCTCACGCTCACCCGCACGCTGGATATTTTGCAGGAATACTGCGAAAAAGATGCGGATTCCTACTATTTCCACCGCATTGATGAGGAGAACGGCGCAGCCATGCTCGCGCGTCTCCTTCTGGAGGACTGCACGCATTTAAAGCTCTTCATCGGCACGGCGATCAACCCCGCGCACCAGAACCCGAACCTGCCCGCCGACCTGAGCATTAAACTCAAGCTCATCGACCGCTTGGCGGAGCTGATGGTAAGGCTCGGCAAGCGGGTGGATAAAACATTTTATTAAGATCAGTCGATTCCCCAGTTTTACCCGAATGGAGTTGGAGATGCAATGAAAAAACTATTTGACACCGCAGTACAGAAGCTCAAATATAAGGTCCTGCGCGAGGTCGCACGCCTTGCCTTTGAGGATCGGCTCGACAGCGGCGCACTGCTCGATATCCCCGCAAAAATCATGCCCGGCCCCAAGCCCACCATGCGCTGCTGCATCTATAAGGAGCGCGCCATCATCGGGGAGCGCATCAAGCTCGCCATGGGAGGCAACAAGGAGAATCCAAACGTCGTCGAGGTGCTTGACATCGCCTGCGACGAGTGCCCGGTCGAGGGCATGCGCGTCTCCGAGGCCTGCCGCGGCTGCATCTCCCACCAGTGCGTGGACGTCTGCCCCAAGGGCGCGATCAGCATTGTGAACCACCGCTCCGTGATCGACCAGTCCAAATGCGTGGAATGCGGGAAATGCCTCAACGCCTGCCCCTATAACGCGATCATCCAGTGCGTGCGCCCGTGCGAAAGTGCGTGCCATATCAACGCCATCCATATGGGCGAGGATAAAAAAGCGAAGATTGATAACGAAAAATGCATCTCCTGCGGCGCGTGCGTCTATAAATGCCCGTTCGGCGCGATTGCGGATAAATCCTATATCCTGGAGGCAATTCGGCTGCTGAAGGAATCAGAAGATAATACGAAATATAACGTTTATGCGGTTGTCGCCCCCTCCATTGTGAGCCAGTTTGTGCAGGTACGCGTGGAGCAGGTGGTGTCGGGGCTCAAGCCTCTCGGCTTTGTCAGCGTGGTCGAGGCAGCTCTTGGCGCGGATATGGTGGCCTATCAGGAGGCAAACGAGCTGTATGAAAAGGGCTTTTTAACCAGCTCCTGTTGCCCGGCCTTTGTCACCTACGTCCGCAAGGCTTTCCCAAACCTTGCGCAGCACGTCTCGCACAACCTCTCCCCTATGGCGCAGATCGCAAAGCATATCAAGCGCCTCGATCCGGGCTGCAAGATTGTTTTCGTCGGCCCCTGTATCGCCAAAAAAATGGAGCAGAAATGGGAAACCGTCAGCCCCTATATCGACTGTGTCATCACGTTTGAGGAGCTGCAAGCCCTGTTTGATGCGCGCGATATCGACATCGCCTCCCTGCCCGACGAGCACCTCAACAACGCCTCCTACTACGGCCGTATTTTCGCCCGCAGCGGCGGCCTTGCGAGCGCGGTTGAGCAGGCGCTCAAGGAGCAGGGCCTGTATGGGCTGGGGGACTTCAGCTACAAGCCTGTCTCCTGCGACGGCATCCGCGAATGCCGCACCGCCCTGCTCAAAGCCTCCAAGGGCGTTTTGCAGGAAAACTTTATCGAGGGTATGGCATGCGAATCGGGCTGCATCGGCGGCGCTGCCTGCCTGACGCACGGGCCGAAGAATAAGCTCGACGTGGATAAATACGGGCAGCTCGCCAAGGAGAAAACCATGACAGATGCGATCAGTGTTTATGATTTTGAGTGATTCTGATTGAGAATTAATCGTAGAATCATACACGCTATAATAAGGTTAAATTGAGGCAGTCTGTCCTGTTTTATAATTCAAACGAGGCTTTGGTCTGCGAAAGGATGATTTTATTTTATGACCACGATTTATGTTTGCATCGGCAGCGCATGTCATTTAAAGGGATCCTATGATGTCATCAACCGCCTGCAGGCCTTGATTGCGAATCATGAGCTTGGTGAGAGCGTAGAGGTGCGCGCCAAATTCTGCATGGGGAACTGCGGGCAGGACGGCGTATCCGTCAGCGTGGACGACGGGCCGGTATGCTCGCTCCTCCCCGCGGATACAGACGCATTTTTTGAAGAGCAGGTTTTGAAGAATTGCCCGGCTGGCGCGGGGAAGGCATAAAAAAAGATGGCCGCTGCGGAAAAGTAGCGGCCATTTTTCCCGTTTAATCGATTTTTGCATCCGCATCCGTATTTCCGTCAATGATCACGGAGCAGAAAAGATATTGTAAAATATTGACGGAAAAGGACTTGTAATATATAATTGACATGTGGCGGACGCCACCGATGGCACTACCTCAGCGGTAGGCAGTTAGCGTCCTTTCTCCCTGTGCGTCGTTTCGTGCGGGAGGGAGGTGAGGCGCATGGAGTACATCATCATTATTTTCACTTTGATTTTGTTGCTCGTGCTCGCAATAAAAAAAGACTAGCTGCCCACGTTCCAAGTCTGCAGCTAGTCTAGACTAATAGGGACGCTAACCGCCGAAACGGGTAGTGCCATCGTTCATTTATATTGTAGCGTGAAGCAAACCGTTTGTCAATACCTGTCAGATAAAAGATCGGGGCTGAGGCGTAAATTCGTCAGGCTTCGATTTTTTGCGGGAATTGTCTGTTAAATATTGAC
>DAWDUP010000161.1:0-885 GCA_052346825.1 Candidatus Fimivicinus sp.
GATCTGCCTATTCATGTTTTGCAGCAATCCCCCTGCAGATAACTTTTGGGCGATGCCAAAATCAGTTTATCTTCCGTGTTTGCGGCTTGCTGTTTTCCCCCGTCAGCAGGCGGTTCTTGCATCCACCATCCTTGGCGCAGTGGTCGGCATGCATACAGCGCAGCCTCCGATTTTGGTTTTCATCCAGCTGCTCTTCCATTATAACATTGCGCCCGAGCACCCAGCAATATTGCTCACGCGCCTTCGTATTCCCGTGCTCCATCCGGTCATCACCCACTTATCCGTTTTGTTGTCACTGTTAGTATATTCACACGGGACACAGATAAACAATCGCTATGTAAAAAATATATGATTAGCGCACGGTATATTTGTCCAATAATATTTCATAAATATGACAGGGAGGCTGATGATTCGTGGATAGTAACTTCAAGCTCACCGTTTTGGAAAAGGTACGGAAAACGCCGGCGGAGCCGACGCCGGAGCAAAAGCTGCTCGAGGACATCAGAGACATCTGCCGGCGCATCGACACTGCATACGCCCGCTTTGAATATGAAGAGGACGCGGACCTGGTGGAAGCTGCTATCTATGAATTGGAAGCGCTCAAGGCCCGTTACCGGTACCTGCTGCGCCTCGCAAAGGAGCGGGATGTCCACGGCACGGCAATCAAGCCCGTATGGGGCGCAAACGGAAGGATGGATACGATGGGATAGGTCTGACCGTCACACTTTATGCGGCCGGAATCGCGGCGGCGCTCGTGATCCTGGGCGCCATGCTGCGTTCCGGCCACGCGTTCAAAGCCCTGCTGATGAGCGTCCTGCAGGGTGTCGCCGCACTGTTTGCAGTCAACGTCCTGGGTACGCTGACGGGCGTGACGCTCGCCATCAA
>DAWDUP010000161.1:895-1346 GCA_052346825.1 Candidatus Fimivicinus sp.
GTTATGGGGTTTTTCTTTTATTCTAAAGTTCTGGAAAAAACACTAGCCGGGCTTTTTTCGATTTAGGACTGGCGGAATCTGTATCCATGCTTTCAGGGCTTGTTCAAGCCCCCGACTTACCGGAAGGCGACCATGTTTTTGGGTTGTCTGTTTCCTCCAACAGCCAAGCGGCAGAAACATTTAACACTTTAGCAAATGCGAACAATTCTAAATCCGTAACGTACCGATCCCCCACCTCAATTCTTGATAAGGTATTTCGGGATATGTTGATTCCTTCAAGTTGTAGGCGGGCAACTAAATCGTCCTGATTTAATTTGTACATTGCTCTGGCTATTCGGATCCTATCGCCGGCTTTATTTGCTTTCATCTTTATTCCCCATTTATCAAGTATCATTTTGAATATACCTCATTTTATCCCAAGGAATGATAGAATAGTCTCATCAAATAAGAA
>DAWDUP010000161.1:1356-4264 GCA_052346825.1 Candidatus Fimivicinus sp.
CCCATTCTGTGGGAATTTATAAAAGGGCAAAGCAAACATGTAAAGAGATACAGGTATTTTGATAGAAAAATATTGTTATATTATTTGCACGTTTCTTTATGGCCTTATCCCGTAATCAATAATAGAACATTGCCCATTGATTTGAAACAATCCTATACCAATCAATAGCATTCTATCAGTTTGCATATCCTTTCAATATGGAATATCATTGGCGCGAGGCAAGACGTGATGCAGCCTTTCCAAGCGCATGAGAGCCGTCAGGCCAAAAGAATCCCTTGCAAATTCAAAACATACAGGCCGGATCACATAACAGATCAAAACGACGCAGACATGGATTTCTCCTCTAAATCGAAAAAATCCTGTCTGCGTCATTTTCTACTGGCGATACCGTCTTTATTTTAATCCTTCTTCCTCAAATCGTTCTGGCGGATCGCCACGCGGCGGATCTTGCCGTTGACCGTTTTGGGCAGCTCATCGACGAATTCGACCACACGCGGGTATTTATAGGGCGCAGTCTCGCGCTTGACATGGTTCTGGAGCTCCTTTTTCAGCTCTTCGCTCGCCGTAAAGCCGGGGCGCAGGACGATCGTCGCCTTGACAACATTGCCGCGCAGCGGGTCCGGCATGCCGGTGACCGCACATTCAAGCACCGCCGGGTGCTCCGCCAGCACGCTCTCAATCTCGAATGGCCCGATGCGGTAGCCGGAGGATTTGATCACGTCGTCCGTCCGGCCGACATACCAGTAGTAGCCATCCTCATCCATCCACGCGGTGTCGCCCGTGTGATAGAGGCCGTCGTGCATCGCCTCCTTCGTGCGTTTCCCATCCCGGTAATAGCAGTCGAACAGGCCGAGCGGCTTGCCGTTGCCGAGCTTTACGACGATCTCGCCCGTCACGCCGGGCTGGACGGGCTCGCCATCCTCATCCGCAATCATCACATCGTACTGCGGGATCGGTTTGCCCATGGAGCCGGGCTTCGGCTCCATGCCCACGAGGTTGGCGATCAGGAGCGTCGTCTCCGTCTGCCCGAAGCCCTCCATGAGCTTGATGCCGGTTGCCTCATACCATTTGTTGAAGACATCCGGGCTCAGGGCCTCGCCCGCGATGGTGCAGTATGTTAATTTGCTCAGATCCCAGCTCTTGACATCCTCCTGCAGGAAGAAGCGGAACATTGTCGGCGGGCAGCACAGGGACGTAATGCCGTATTGCTGGACCTTATTAAGGATATCCGCCGCTACAAATTTATCAAAATCATAGACAAAGACGCAGCTCTCCATAAACATCTGCCCATAGAGCTTGCCCCAGACCGCTTTGCCCCAGCCGGTATCCGCGATCGTAAAATGGATGCCCTCCGGGTCGACGTTATGCCAGTATTTCGCGGTGGAGAGGTGGCCCAGCGCATAGGTGAAAGGATGCAGCGCCATTTTTGGATTGCCGGTCGTGCCAGAGGAAAAATAGAGGATCATCGGATCATCCGCGTGCGTGGGGACGCGCTCAAAATCCTCAGGGGCTTTCTCCATCTCAGCCATAAAATCATCCCAGCCGTCGCGCTTGCCATTGACCATGAGCTTCACCTGCCAGGTCGGGCATTCCGGCGCGGATTCGTCAAAATGCGCGGCCACATCGCCCTGCCCGGTGCAGATGACCGCCTTGACGGAGGCGGAATTAATGCGATAGACGATATCGTGCTTCGTGAGCAAAAAGGTGGCGGGGATGATGACGGCGCCGAGCTTGTGCAGCGCGAGGATCGTAAACCAGAATTGATAGTGGCGCTTTAAGACCACCATCACCATATCGCCCTTGCCGATGCCCTTGGCGCGCAGCATGTTGGCGGTTTTGTCGCTGTAGCGCTTGAGGTCGCCGTAGGTGAAAACATGCTCCTCCCCCTCCGGGTTGCACCAGATCATGGCGCGGCGGTTCGGTTCCGCCTTGGCGATCTCATCTACCACATCGTAGGCAAAGTTGAAATGTTCCGGGTATTTATACTGGTAATCGACGACGTTGCCCTTTGCATCGCGCGTCTCGTCGACGTATCTCTCATTGACATGCAGCATGGAAACTCCTCCGTTTCAAAAGATAAAATGATTGCGTTATTTCTTTTCGTCCTGCACCTTGAGGATAATCGCCAGGAACAGGCAGTCCTCGCCGCCGGTTGCGATCATGCCATGGCCATGGGAGGAATCATAGATGACGCTGTCGCCCTCATGGAGGATTTCCGTGTGGTTTTCAAACTGTGCTTTGAGCGAACCTTTTAGGATAAAGTCAAACTCCTGCCCTTCGTGGGTGGAAAGCTCAATCGGCTTCTCCTGCTCCTCCTCCTTGTAAGGCGCGGTGACGAGGAACGGCTCGCAGAACTTGCCCTTGAGATAGGGGGCCAGGTGGTAATAATCAAAGCCGGAGCGGCGCTTGATCGGCAGGCCCTCGCCCTTGCGGACGATGGAATAGAAGAGCAGGTGCGGATTTTCGCCCGTCAAAATTTCGATCATATCCACGCCGAATTTGTCGGCGCATTTGAACAAAAAGGTGAAGGAGAAATCCGTCTCGCCGTTTTCCGCCGCAATGTATTCCGCTTCGGTGCAGCCGATGGTATCGGCCATCTCCTGTGTGGTAAAGCCCATAATCTCCCGCAGTGTGCGGATACGCTCCGCGACCTCCGTCAGTTTCAGTTCCATTCTTACAATCACCCTTTCTGTAAAATCAATTGCTCTGAAAATAACAATCAAAAATCCCGCCCCAAGCTCTTCTTGGGGCGGGATTTGATCAGCAAAACCCGCGGTACCACCCAAATTCAGCATTTCCCCGGCAAACTGCCGGGCGGAAACGCCCTTCAGGGCTCCAACAAGCCCCTGGCCTTAACGCGGCCCGACGAAGGCGCTTACTCGCCCGAAGGCTTTCAGACCCCTGCTCA
>DAWDUP010000161.1:4274-4846 GCA_052346825.1 Candidatus Fimivicinus sp.
TGCTCAAGAGTGATTCCTGTTACCGCTGCTGCCCGTTTCCACCAGCCACGGGCTCTCTGAAAGCAGGGAGAATAACAGACGTCTCTGTCCATGCATTTCGAATTGGAAGACCATATAAACGATGTTGGATGCATTATAACGCCGGAAAAAGCGGATGTCAAGCGGTAGGAGAAATTTTTTCTTCCGCCTCCGCCTCGGTGCTGAGCGTCATTGTGCAGACCTCCGACCCATCTGCGCGGTAAAAGGATGCTTTGAGCAGCTTCATCTCAATGCCATCCTTCTTTCCGACGCCCGGAACCGTGATGATGAAATCGCGGCCGGGATACACTTCTTTTTCAAGCGTTGTCTCGATTCCGTTCATTTTCAGGGTATAGCGGCACAGGCTGATGCGTTCCTCGTTGGCGGAGTAAAAAATAGCTGTTTGAAGCGGCGACTTTTGATCCTCTTCATCGCGGGGTGCAAACAAAAGCATACCGACGGCTTCTGCTCCCTCATAGTGATGGTCCATGGTTTCAAAGACCTTATGAAAACGTCCTAGACGCCCGCTGCGGAAAGCGAATATTTCCTGCGGC
>DAWDUP010000162.1:0-465 GCA_052346825.1 Candidatus Fimivicinus sp.
CCTCTCCGGCGTGCCGGAGATGACGGCGTTCGGCGTGACGAAAGTTGTGTTGCTGGGTGTAGTATGTGCGGTGCTGAGTATCCTGTTCTGCATCTGCATGCACCAGTCCGCCGCGATCTATAAAAAGCTGATCCCCAATAAGTACCTCTGTGCCGCAGTGGGCGGCCTTTTAGTGGCGCTGCTCACCCTACTGGTAGGGACGCGCGACTATAACGGTGCTGGCATGGATGTGATCGCGCGCGCAATTGCGGGCCAGGCGCACCCTGAGGCCTTTGCGCTGAAAATCCTGTTTACTGCGCTGACGCTGGGCGCGGGTTTCAAGGGAGGAGAAATTGTCCCAGCTTTTTTCACGGGAGCCACCTTTGGAAATGTGATGGGGAAGCTTCTGGGCCTGTCGCCATCCTTCGGCGCGGGGCTGGGGCTGGTCGCGCTCTTCTGCGGCGTGACGAACTGCCCGATCAGTTC
>DAWDUP010000162.1:530-1214 GCA_052346825.1 Candidatus Fimivicinus sp.
ACTCAGCGTGGAGCTCTTCGGTGCGAAGGGCTTCGGCTTTTTCGCGGTTGTAGTGGCAGTGAGCTTTATGCTTTCCGGATATTATGGGCTGTACAGTGAGCAGAAGATCGTCTACTCCAAACTGAAGCCGGAATTTATCGATAAAAAAGTAGAATAATACGCAAAAGGGGGAGGCTATTTTGAATCAGGAAAAGATTGACCGGATCAATTTTCTTGCGCGCAAATCGCGCACAGAGGGCTTGACGGATGCGGAAAAGGAAGAGCAGCTCGCCCTGCGGCAGGAATATGTTGCAGCCTTCCGCCAGAGCCTGACGAGCCAACTGGATCATACCTGGGTTGTTGACGAAAAGGGGAGGAAGCGTAGGCTCGAGCGGCGGCCGGGCGCACGTAAAAATAGGACGTCATCCGTCCAGAATGATCAGGTGCCACTGAGGCTTAAAATTGAAAAAAATGGGGAAGAGTCAGCGGATTCACCCGCGGGAAAGGGATGAGAGCATGCCGGTCAGGAAACGTTATGTTATTTTAGCTTTGATCTTGGCACTTGTATGTGCGCTGGCAGCTTTGTTTTCCGGCTGCGGGAATTTTTCAGAATCCGGCGAACAGACGTCGGCTGCAGTCTCGGAGGAAACGACGGTGGAGGGCTACCGCCGGATTACAGCGCAGCAGGCAAAGAAAATCATGGAC
>DAWDUP010000162.1:1224-4835 GCA_052346825.1 Candidatus Fimivicinus sp.
GCGGGAAACCGTATGTCTTGCTCGATGTGCGTAGCCAAGTCGAGCATAATTTGAAATATATTGACGGGGATATTCTGATTCCACACCGCGAGGTCGAGGAGAAGGCTCCTGAGCTGCTTCCGGATAAAAATAAGACCATACTGGTTTATTGCGCCAGCGGTGTGCGCAGCAAAGCCGCAGCTCAAGCGCTGATCCGGATGGGCTATACGAACGTGTACGATTTCGGAGCGATTACAGATTGGCCATACGGCGTAGTTGAGGAAAAATAGCATAGCTGCGCACTTACGCACCGCGGCTGGTGGAGGAAAAAACCGATGGATGGTCAAGGGATCACAGAGCAATATCTCCCGATGAATGGGTGACGGTCCTTTTTCATTGCGGCCCGGAGAGGCATGCTGTTTTTCCGCTGTTTCCGAATGTTTATAAAAAAAGCCGCCCGCCCGCAGGCGTGCAGCTAGGATTGGCTGGAACCATGTTTCAATCAGCATGCAAAGGATGGCTTCTTTGGCGCGGTTCTGGAGGAAGGTCAGAAAGTCCGTTGCACAGATGTGCCGGGCCGGCCTGATATGGCGGATAAGATGCAAAAAATCGGGATTGATCCACTGCCCGTCTGCCGAGAAAAGGATATGCCGCGCGGGCCTGCGTTGCCATAGTATAAACTATCATCCACAATGGGACATCATTCCGGGACAACCTTGCCTCGCAGCATCTGGCCGTTCGGGCGGGGATTGCACTGCTGGCGGATTACCTGTATGTTATAGCACGCCGTCTGTTTTCCCGGCCCTTAGGACGATTTCGATGAGCAGCGCGGGGACAATGGCAGCGGAAAGTGTCTCCTTGCCGCAGACAAACAGGTCGTTGCTCAGGATCATCAGGGCGTGATACTCTCCAAGCCTTCCAGCGCACAGGTATGTAACGAGGGAAGCGGCGAACAGCCCAAGGATGAGTAACCCGCCGTATTTCAGGAGCAGCTTTGGGAGACGGTGCATGGTATGCAGGGCTTCATTAAGATCCAATAAAATTTTTTGCATGTCAATCAACTCCGACTCCATTATAATCAGAGACAGGTGTCCACAGCAATGGATAAATATTGGAACCTGTTTGAAAGGATGGTTTTTTTGATACGGCTCGGCGCGTCAACCGCCTGTTTTTATCCGATGGCGACGGAAAAGGCCCTGAAGCATTTAGGTGAGTTGGGTTTTTCCGTTGCAGAGGTCTTTTTTAATTCGTTTTCTGAATTGTACGGCCCCCTGCTGGAGGCAATCCGCCGGGAGCAGCAGGCCTATGGGATGCAAGTTGTCTCCATACACCCCTTTACCTCCGGGACAGAACCGTATTTCTTGTTCAGCGCCTATGAACGGCGGTTTCAGGATACGCTGGAATACTATAAGCGGTATTTTGACGCTGCGAATGCCCTTGGTGCAAAGATTTTAGTGATACACGGAGCAAAAAGGGACGCGTCAATTACGGAAGCGCAGTATTTCGACCGCTTTGGCGAGCTCGTGCGATTGGGCAAAGCGCAGGGGATCACGGTTTCGCAGGAGAACGTAGTACAGTTTGCTTCGGAATCTACCGATTTTCTCATTAGAATGCGGAACGCTCTGGGCGAGGATTTCCATATGGTGCTCGATATAAAGCAGGCAGTGCGTTCTGGCCTTGACCCGCTTGCGCTCGCGCAGCGGTTTTCTGGGGAAATCGTCCATGTCCATGTCAGCGATCATCTGCCCGACAGGGACTGTCTGCCGCCGGGAGAGGGTGCGTTTGATTTTAGAGCACTCTGTGATGTGTTGGAGCAGAGCGGGTATCAGGGGAGCTTTGTGATTGAATTGTATGCAGGGAATTTCGAAGAGGACAGGCAGCTGACGGAGGCGAAAGCCTTTTTGGAGAAGCTGTCAATATCATAAAAACTGGGTGCCCGCGCAAGCACCGGCTTCTTCTGGCCGTATCGGGTTGGACGAAGGTCGGCTTTCACATCGCTGATATTCAGATTAAATCGATACCGAACATTCAACCATTTTTTTGATGTTCCAGAGATACTGCTTGTCCAGATTTTTGAGAATATTTTCGATGGATTCATGCGTTTTGTATCTTGCAAGGCTTGCGAAAATTCAAATACCTATGGTATAATCAATAAAAAGTTGCTGGAAGTGATCAGTGTGAGATGTCCATTTTGCGGCTATGAGGAGAGTAAGGTCATTGATTCCCGTCCCACAGACGAGGGCGAGCGGATTCGCCGCCGCCGCGAATGTATGCGCTGCGCAAAGCGCTTTACGACTTACGAGATCATCGAAAGCGTGCCGGTGGTCGTTGTTAAAAAGGACAAGTCGCGTGAAGTATTTGACCGGGATAAGCTCTATAACGGTATGCTGCGCGCCTGTGAAAAACGGCCCGTCAGTGCCGCTGCGCTGACCGCCGCGGTGGACGATATCGAGGCGTCCTTGCAGAATTCGTTGGACCGCGAGGTGACCTCTACGCGCATTGGAGAGCTTGCGATGGAAAAGCTCAAGGAGATCGATGAGGTGGCGTATGTCCGCTTTGCATCCGTGTACCGCCAGTTTAAGGATATCGATACCTTCCGGGAAGAGCTGATGAAGCTGAAGAGAGAAAAATCTGAATGAATACGCTAGGGCCGTGCAGCTGTTTCTGCACGGTTCTTTCCTTTGCAGATCGTGTATGCACCCACGTATAAAATGATAACCCCGCCGGGCTGACCACATTAAACAGCCCGGCGGGGTTTTGCATACTCCCATCTACGGCTCAGCTTTTCACTTGGTAGCTGCAGTGCCATCCGGCGGCCCCCTTCCTCCTGGTGTCTGATGAAATAATAATGGGAGAATGCTTGAACGGTACCCCAAAATCAGCCTGCCGAAAGCTCAGGGAGCAATTGAACTCCCGATGGTGCCTAGCATCCGCGCTGCTCCGCTAATATTGGTCGTTGTACCGTAGAGCTTCAACCGGGTATAGGTGAGCTCGCTGAGTGAGCGCAGGGAACAGCCCTCATACAGCGCGGCAGCAAAGACATCCTGGTCAATCCCGGAGGGGACAAGCCGTGTATACGCTTCCGGCAGCGCAATGGACTCCGCGGTTACGCCGGTATATCTGCCCCCGCCCTCTGTTGTGCTGAAAACAGCGCATTTCCGCCCGGGGAAGAAGCTTTCCGCAAGGCCCTCCGGCGCGATGACGACCGTGCTGTCCTGCGCGCCGGAAAAGGTATCCTGAATCAGGAGCGTAGCCCCGTAATCCTCCATGGCTTGTTCTGCGGTTTGCTCATAGGCGGCGGTGTTGTCTGTGACGACCCGGACCAGAGAGGCAAAGGGAAAGAGCCGGCCCGCCCGGTGTGCCAGCAGCCCTTTGGAGTCAAGCAGCGTAATGCATTCCTCCCCTGGAGGACTCTGTCTGCGGGAGAGCACCTCGCAGGCTGTGTTGAACAGCACGAGGGGCGCGAGCGCGGAAGGAAGAAACGCTTTGATTGGGCTGTCCACAGGCGGCACCAGCCCAGCTGGCAGCAGCATGCGGCCTGCACATCGCCCTGCGCAGGCGGCGGCCTCTTCCCATGGAATCCGCCCTTTTCTGCGGGAGACTTCCACACAAAGGAAGGGCGCTCCGCCCTT
>DAWDUP010000163.1:0-3022 GCA_052346825.1 Candidatus Fimivicinus sp.
GCTCATCCCACATCACATCCCAGCTTGTGGGAGCTTCCTTGACCATCTTCGTATTGTAAATCAGCCCCACCATGCCAACATTATAGGGCACGGAATATTCATCCTTCGGATCGAAATAGAGGCCCTTGTACTCCGCATCAATGTATTTATAATTCGGGATATTGGAGAAATCGATTTTCTGTAACATATCCTCGTCGATCAGGCGCTCGATCATATAGTCTGAGGGGATGACGATATCGAAACTCACGCCGTCGCTCTTGAGCTTTGCATACATGTTTTCATTGGTATCATAGTTGTTGTAATTGACCTTAATACCGGTGCGTTTGGTGAACTCCGCGTTGATATCCATCGAGCCTTCGGAGCCATCAGAGATGTATTCGCCCCAGTTATAAACGTTGATCGTCGTCCCAGCCAGATTGGATGCATCCGCCGCAAGAGCGGGGACTGCCATGGAAAGCACCAGTACCACGGCGAATAGGATTGCCACAATTCTTTTCAATTTTCAATCTCCTTTACAGCCATTTTTTTATTCATGCGCTTCTCGCCCTGCGCCTGCGCAATATTATACAGGATCAGCAGTACAAGGATAGCGACAAAAATCAGGGTAAACAGCGCGTAGATATCCGGCGTTACACGCCGCTTTGTCATTGAATAAATCCGCACGGGCAGCGTCTGGAAGGACGGACCGTTGGTAAAATAACTGATAATAAAGTCGTCAAGCGACATCGTAAAGGACATGACGAGCCCTGTGATGATCCCGGGCAGGATGCCGGGCAGGACGACTTTAAAGAAGGATGCCGCAGGCGTACAGCCCAGGTCCTGCGCCGCTTCGGAAAGATGCGGGTCCATCTGCCGTAGCTTCGGAAGGATTGACAGGATCACATACGGCAGGTTAAAAGTGATATGCGCAAACAAGAGCGTCCAGAATCCCAGTACGTCCCGCGCGCCCAGAAGCTTGCCAGCGAAGACAAACAAGAGCATCATGGAGATGCCCGTGACGATCTCCGGATTCATCATTGGGATATTGGTGACGGACAGCACGCTGGATTTGAGCCATTTGCTGCGCATCCTGTCGATGCCGACCGCAGCTGCCGTTCCGAGCACGGTGGCGGCAAGTGAAGAGGCAACAGCAAGGATCAGGCTGTTGTACAGCGCTTTGAGCGTGGCCGAATCCTGAAAGAGCGACTCATACCACCGCAGGGAAAAGCCAGCGAACAGGCTCGTACTGTTGGTCGCATTAAAGGAGAAAAAGATCAGCACGAAAATTGGCGCATACAGAAACAGGAAGATGAGGGCAATATAAATTTTTGATACAGTTTTCATAACAAATGGTCACCCCTTTACTAGGAAGCCGGGATATTTTGCCCGTTTTGCAGGCCGATGCAATCGGCCTGCGCAAATTCGCGCCTACTCCCGTTTGAGAAAGGCCCGCCCTTTTTCAAACGATCATGGCCCCCGAATCCTGATCGGCGAACCGATTCATGAACGCCATACAGATGAGGATGAGCACCATCAGCACAAGCGATAGCGCCGCACCCAAATTATAGTTATACGCAGTTTGGAACTGCATTTCGATGATATCGCCAATGAGCGAAAACGTACCGCCGCCAAGCTTCTGGGAAATATAGAACGTGCTCACGCACGGGACGAACACCATCGTGATTCCGGAGACTACACCCGGCATGCTCAGGGGAAAAATCACCTTCCGCACTACGGCAGCCCGATTCGCCCCCAGATCCTGCGCCGCCTCGACCATGCTCTTATCGAGCTTGGACATCACGGAATACAGCGGCAGGATCATATAGGGAATGAAATTGTAAACCATGCCCAGAATCACTGCACCGCCCGTATTGATCATATGCAGTGGTTCGATACCGAAAAAGCCGAGGAAGGTGTTGATCAGCCCCGTATCCTCCAGAATCGTCATCCACGAATAAGTGCGCAGCAAGAAATTCATCCACATCGGCAGCATCACGAGCAGGATCATCGTGCTCTGCCGCTTGGCTCCAGTCTGCGACAGGATATATGCGAACGGATAGGAGAGCAGCAGGCAGATCACCGTGGCAGCTAGGCCATAGCCGATCGAACGCAGGAAGATGCTGCCATAGCCGCTCAGCTGCTGAATATTAGCAAAGGTAAAATTACCCTGTGCGTCTGTAAAAGCGTAATAAACGACTAGGATTAGTGGAGCGATGATGAAAATCAAGGACCAGACGATATACTGCGCAGAGGCAAGCTTTTGCAGGAGGGAAGGCTTCTTCTCCATTCTCACGCCTCCTCTTCAATGATATCTGATAAATGATCGATTTCGTCGCTGAAGGAGCTATAGTCCCCGAACGCGCCCGAATAGGCGGATTTCTTCATGATGTGGATCGCGTCCGGATCGATCGACAGGCCGATCTTACTGCCGGCCGACTGGTGGTCGGTGGACTGGATCATCCATTTGAAGCCGCCAATATCGACGATAATTTCAAAATGGACGCCCTTGAACGTGACGCTCGTCACCGTTCCAGACAACATCCCCTGTTCCACTGGGACGACGTCGACATCCTCCGGGCGGACAACCACATCCACCGGCTCGTTTTTCTGAAAGCCTTTATCAAGGCATGGAAAGCGGTGCCCGGAAAACTCCGCGAGATAATCTTCCCGCATGATGCCATCGAGGATATTGCTCTCGCCGATGAAATCCGCGACAAACGCATTTTTCGGCTCGTTATAGATGTCCTCCGGCGTGCCAATCTGCTGGATGACGCCGTTGTCCATGACGACGACAGTGTCGGACATGGAGAGCGCCTCCTCCTGATCGTGCGTGACATAGATAAAGGTGATCCCCATGCGCTGCTGAATATTCTTCAGCTCTACCTGCATATCCTTGCGCAGCTTTAAATCAAGCGCACCAAGCGGCTCGTCAAGGAGCAGCACGCGCGGCTCATTGGCCAACGCCCGCGCAATGGCCACACGCTGCTGCTGCCCGCCGGACAGAGAGGCGATCTTGCGGCGCTTAAAACCCTTGAGATTGACA
>DAWDUP010000163.1:3032-4832 GCA_052346825.1 Candidatus Fimivicinus sp.
TGAGCATCTCGTTCACCTTGTCGCGGATCTTTTTTTCCGGCCATTTCTTGACGCGCAGGCCGAACGCTATATTTTCATAAACATCCAGATGCGGAAAAAGCGCATAACGCTGAAAAATGGTGTTGACCTGCCTCTTGTGAGGCGGCACACCATTGATTTTTTTCCCTTCGAAGACGATGTCTCCCTCGTCTGGCTCCAAAAAGCCGCCGATGATCCGCAACGTGGTCGTCTTTCCGCAGCCAGAAGGCCCCAACAGCGTAATAAACTCCTTGTCTCGGATATAGAGATTCAGATTTTTGAGAATCTGCTCGCCATCAAAGGACACTGAAATGTTTTTCAAATCAATAATCACATTATTTTTCAATTATGCAGCCCCTCTCTGCCCTTACAGCCTATGATAGGAATCGTAACAAATATAGTTCGAAATCCTGCAATTGTCAACATTTTTTTTACGGAAACTGCAAGAAAGCGTGAATCATTGAAAACGAGAATATAAAATGCTCATGTTTCCTTTGATTTCCTTCATTTTTCTTTTGTTTGCTCGTAAAAAACTTAAAGCACAAATTTCTATATAAAATTGTATGCATTTATTTGAAAAATTTCCATCTTCCAGCAAAAAGTCAAAAACTGCTTGCATTTATCTGCAAGACCTGCTAATATAGTTTCGTTATTCTGTATCTGTCTAGTAAAAAGGAGGTGCGACACATGGCGAAATGTGAATTTTGCGGCAAAGATGTGTCTTTTGGTATTCAGGTTTCCCATTCCCACAGGCGCTCCAACAGGACTTGGAAGCCCAACATCAAGCGTGTCAAGGCAATTGTGAACGGTTCCCCGCGCAGGGTGTATGCCTGCACGCGCTGCCTGCGCTCCGGCAAGGTGACACGCGCGGTGTGAGGTTAGATGTCAGACGTTAGACATCGGATGTCAGATGAGAAAGAGGGAGGCCGGGTGGCCTTCCTTTTTATTTTTGCATACAAATCGGGCGGCGAGAATAATCTCACCGCCCGGTTTGTTTCATTTCGTGCACAGCATCTTCAACAAGTCTGTAATGACTTGACATATATTAATCATCCTCCGGATGAGTGAAAACTAAATTTTAATTATAAGTGTCAAAAAATGTATTGACATATTGTTGAATTGCCTTTAAAATGATTTCCATAACTTAAGTATTTATACATTTCGTTATATATAATCAAACAGATATATACATTGAACATTCTATCAGTTAGACTTAAATCCGGGAACTTCATTGATATACGGCAATATCTCAATGAAGCTATCCCCCGAAGACAAGTGTCCATTAATAGGACTTAGTTAACATTTTGTAATATTATAATCTTTTTTCAGGATGCTGTCAAACGTTTTCGGAATATTTGTCACGAAAGGTGGATTGCGTTTAATAAAAGGGCCGTTTCAAGTTTGCTGTTTGCGTAAATAAAAATTATGATAAAGGAATGAATTAGATTTGAAATATTTTTTAAACATATCAAAAGAGACGCACAATCCGTCTCACAGTCATAAGGTTCATCGGGCAAATTGCTACTGGAGCCTCATCGCTGAAGAGAAAAAATATCTTGGCGAGCATCCAAATGATGAGAAGGCCCTGGGATACGCCAGAGCGACCTGTGATGGCGACCACCCGATCGAGGGATGCGAATACTGTTGTCTTGATCTGTATGATACCAATAGACAATTAAATCTGTTCAGCTAGTTCAAAACTCCCTGCCGCCTTTTGAACTGTCCCAGAATGTACAGACAGGACAAAAAAGCCCCTAAGTAGGAAATATTAAGCTTTAATCG
>DAWDUP010000164.1:0-3498 GCA_052346825.1 Candidatus Fimivicinus sp.
TTTCAAAGGCGAGATGGAATTCATTGTCTCCCAGATCATATGCTTCCGTCCGATCCCGCAGAAAAGTAAGCTCCAGCTTGTGAAGCGTGGATCCGTCTCCCAAAAACACGATGAGAAAGCTTTTATCCTCCGCCTCAATTCGTCGTGTCTCCTTCAATCCCAATGCCTGTTCGTAGAAGGAGAGCGACTTCTTAAGATCCAGTACGTTCAGATTATTGTGTACAAATGTAAAGCGCATCAAACTCCTCCAGTTTTTATTGTGCGATATCTTTATGTTATCCGAATGATGCGAAAAGTCAAAGGCGTTTATGAAAAATCTGTTCTTTCCGTTGCGTCCAGTCTTCGCAGCGTGGTACAATGGCCCATGGCAACGCATTTTCAAATTGCATTTGGAAAGGAGCCCTACAATGGACCGGCTTGATTTTTATACCTCGATCACGCCAAGCCCTCGCCAGCTGGAAATCCAGTCGCTCGGCTTTTACGCGTTTTTACATTTTGGAATGAATACCTTTCTCGATCGGGAGTGGAGCGACGGCAAGGCAAGCCCCTCCCAATTTTGCCCCACGCAGCTCGACACGGATCAATGGGTGCGTGCGCTGCGCAATGCGGGAATGCGCGGCGCCATCCTCACGGCGAAGCATCACGATGGCTTTTGCCTCTGGCCGAGCAAGCTGACGGATTACACGGTCGCCTCCAGCCCCTATCAAGGCGGAAAGGGCGATATTGTGGGAGCGCTTTCCCGTTCCTGCGCCAAATATGGGTTGAAATTCGGCGTTTCCCTCTCCCTTTGGGACCGGCATGACGCGCGCTATGGCACGCCCGCCTATGACGACTTCTATGTGGGCCAGCTGACAGAGCTCCTGATCAACTACGGCGAAATCTTCACCGTTTGGCTCGACGGCGCGTGCGGTACCTATCTCGACGGGAAGCCGAAGCAGGCATACGATTTTGAGCGCTATTACGAGACCATTCGCCGTTTGCAGCCTGGGTGCGTCATTTCCAACTGCGGACCGGACGTGCGCTGGATCGGCAACGAGAGTGGCATCACCCGGATCTCGGAATGGAACGTCGTGCCGCGGTGTGCATATGATACCCAAACCATTGAAAAGCATTCGCAGCAGACGGACGATACCTCCTTTCGCCAAAAAGGGGCCAACATTGCATATGCGGATCTCGGCAGCCGTCAGGCGTTGGAGGGGTACGATGAGCTGATTTGGTATCCTGCAGAGGCGGATGTTTCCATCCGACCCGGCTGGTTTTATCATCAGCGGGAGGACTGCAAAGTCCGTTCCATTGACAATCTGCTACATTTATATTTTTCCACTGTGGGTGGAAATACGCTGTTGCTCCTGAACGTCCCGCCGGATCAGCGGGGGCTTATCCACGAAAAGGATGCCGCCCGCCTTGCAGAGCTGGGCCGAAGGCTTGCCTCCGCCTTCTCCAAGCAGGTGCTCTTCGAGCGCATCACCGCACCGGCGGCCAAAGAGGAATTTCCCATCAAAAACTGCCTTCGCCTGGATGAAGGCTGTTATTCGCCTCTAGAGCAGGCGGAGTGCTATACGATCCTGCTCGATTTGAAGCAGGAGTCCCTGATCGACAAGGTCGTCCTGCAGGAGGACACGCGCTATTCCCAGCGGGTGGAGGCCTTTTCCATAGAGGCATGGATCGGAGATGGCTGGAAACAGGTTTACAAAGGCACTGTAATTGGCTTTCAGAAAATCGCGTTGTTTCGGGTTGTCCTAACTCGGAAGATGAAAATTACAATCACCTCCTGCCGGAAGGAGCCCTATCTGCGCAGCGTGCAGATCTTCGAAAGCGATGGCACCACCGTCAAAACACCGAAAACACGCTGGCCGCGCAAGAAAACGGGGGAGATTAACAGGCTGTTTAACCTCGCCAAAACCCATAAAGCAGTCAAAAAAAGCGTCAAATAGCCTTATGGATGTGGAAATATATAGATTAAATGAAAAGATAGCAAAGAATGCGCCTTTCTTCTACATCGTGTTCCGACACAAATTTTGCAAAGCACCTCCTATAATGACAGGAGAGCCTCTCCCGCCTGCGGCTGGACAGGCCCAGCTTTTGTAAAGCGTGGTGTGTCAACATGAAAAACAGAGGACAGGCGCTCAGCTTTATACGTGCGTTCCCGCGGGAAATTCCCGCCGCGGCGCGCTTTCTTCTCCGGCAGACCTTTACGCTGGTCTCCGGCTTCGCGCTCGCCCAAACAGCCGTCTTCGGTTCCTTTGCTCCACTGGGAGTCGCCCTGGTTGCGGGTGTCCCGCGGGACGGCATCCTGGCCGCCTCCCTGGGTGCATGCCTCGGTTATTTGTTTTCCGGTGCGGATGAGACGCCGCTGCGTTATATCGCAAGCGTCGTGGCGGCTTCTGTCATCAGCTTTGCGCTCCGGCAAATGACAAAGGAAAAGCTTTCACAGGCACTCTCCTGCGTTACCGCCGCCTCCTGCTGCCTCGTCACCGGGCTTGCACTCGGCATGTCGGATGGGCTTACAGGAGCGCTGGCTGCATTGTACGCAGCGGAGGCGCTTCTAGCCGGGGGCGCCGCCTATTTCTTCTACCGTTCCTTTTCCTTGCTCGGGCAGCTCGACCATCTGCGCATCCTCTCTCCGCAGGAGATCGCCTGCATTGTGGCCTCCTGCGCCATGCTGCTCTTCGCACTTGCGGGCTTTGACATCGGCGGGATCGCGCCGGCCCGGATCGCCGCGGTACTCCTGATCCTGCTGGGCGCGCGCTGCGGGCGGGAAGCGGGAGGCAGTATCTCCGGAATCGTGGCCGGTGTCGCCATGGGATTTGGAGAAGGGATGCGCTTTCTGAGCGGTTCCTATGCGTTCGGCGGCTTGCTCGCCGGTTTGTTTGCCCCACTGGGACAATTCGGCTGCGCTGCGGCCTTCGCCGCGGCCAACGGTGTTGTGGTCATTCTGGAGGGGGGGAGCACCCAGGCGGTCCATACGCTTATCGAAACCGCGATCGCCACTCTCCTTTTTGTTCTTCTGCCCTCCAGATGGATCGATAAGGCGGAAGCCGTCCTGCATCCCCCCGCCATGGCCCATTCGCAGGATGCTGCCCGTGCACTGTCGGCGCGTCTGCATGCGGCGGCCTCCGGCATGCGTTATGTTTCCACCTCCGTCGATGCGGTATCGGAAAGCCTCAAGCGGCTTTATGCGCCGGGGCTGCATACGCTGCACAGCCAGGTAAGGGAGTCTGTCTGCGGGCAGTGCGGTATGCAGGCGCACTGCTGGGAAACAAATGAAGCGGATACGATGGAGGCGGTGCAGTGCATCGACATGCTGCTGGAAAAAGGAGAGCCCCTATCCCCGGATAAGCTGCCTGCGCAGTTTTCCGGCCGCTGCATCCGGCTGACCAGCCTGCTCGAACGTTATCAGAAGGTTTTCACCGCTCATATCGCACGCGCTAGCGCCCAGAACCGCCTGAGCCGCCTGCGCGCGGTCATTGGTGATCAGTTTGGCGAGATGGCGGACCT
>DAWDUP010000164.1:3508-4786 GCA_052346825.1 Candidatus Fimivicinus sp.
TTTCCCTCGATTACGGCGAGGAGCTCCTCTTTGATGACGAGACGGCTTTACATGTGCAAACCTTACTGGGGGAGGCTGGGATCAAAATACAGGAAACCGTTTGCCGCCTCGATGCAAACGGACGGATGCATATCGAGGCCACCGGCACGCCGGGCGGAGAAAAGCTCCATCAGCGGGAGCTTCCGGCGCTTTTTCAGGAGGCCTGCGGTCGGGCGTTCGATCCCCCCTGCGTAGAGATCATCAGCGGAGAGCTTTATCTGACCTGCAGCGAAAAAGCACCCTTTACGATGCGAACAGGAGCCAGCCAGCGCACCTGCGGGGAGTCCGTTTTGTGTGGGGACACCTTTGAAGCCTTCCGCGATGGGCGCGGAAGGCAGCTTTTGCTCATCAGCGACGGCATGGGAACGGGCGGACGCGCCGCCGTGGATGCCGCGATGGCAAGCGGCCTGTTTTCCAAACTGATCAAGGCAGGGCTCGGCTTTGACGCCGCCCTGCGAATCGTTAATTCCGCCCTTCTCGCAAAATCGGAGGATGAGTCCTTCGCTACGCTCGACCTCGCCTGCTTCGATTTTTATTCCGGGCAATGCGCCATCTGCAAGGCCGGCGCGGCAGCTTCTTTCCTGCGCCGTGCGGGGAAGGCCGAGATGCTGGAATGCGCCTCTATGCCGACGGGAATCCTGCGGGAGGCGCATTTTTCCGATTTTCAGACAAGACTGCAGCCGGGGGACCTGATCCTGCTTGTTTCTGACGGCGCGCTGGATGCTGGAACCGGGTGGATCCTGGAGGAGTTAAACCGCTTCGAAGGGACAAACGCGCAGTCGCTCACCGACCTGATCTCCGAAGAGGCTGCGCGCCGACGGACGGACGGCCATGAGGATGATATCACGGTCGTGGCCGGTATTGTGGCAAAAAATATTTAAAAAGGGCCCTGCGAAAAACCTTTCGCAGAGCCAGCTTGTCGATAAAGTCTGGAGAAGAAAAAAGTGCATAAAAAGCATGGCTTCTGATCGGTTCCGGAACCGGCGCCGCTGGGCGCTGCCTTGGCCTACAGGCAGCTGTTTGGGGCGCAGCCAATTTTCAGCGTTCGCTTCTGAAGTGTAACTTTACTGTTGCACACAGAAAGTTGCTGCGCAGCCGGTCCATTTGACCACCACACATAGTTCTCACACCCTGCCTTTGTCAGCGTAACCGCTGATGGGAGGCCAAGGCAGCATAGCGCTCCACCTACTGCGTGGCTCGTGAGGGGATTTTTTCATCGCGTCTCGCGCGGTGAAAAAA
>DAWDUP010000165.1:0-4721 GCA_052346825.1 Candidatus Fimivicinus sp.
TGTTTTTGGCAGACAGTAACAAATGTCGAAAATTAGTATCAGCGATCCCCGATGATGCCGAGCGAATGAGACAAAAAGCACTGTCGAACAATCACATGCCAAAGGCAGGGAATATCCGTAGAATTTGATTTATATAAATGAAATCGAAACAAATAAAACATTTTCTTTAACCATATCTCTTGTTTTTTGACAGTGTATATGCTAAAATGACAATAAATTGACTATAAAAGGAGCCTTACGAATGGGGAAATTAAATCAAATTGACAAAACGGCTGAGAGCAAAGGCTCAGGGATTGTTACGCTGTGGCAATTTGTGAAATTTATTTTTGTAAGCCTGGGCGCCTGTATCGTTCAATTCACGGTGCTCGCGATCCTTTATAATATCCCTGCGATTAAGGAGCTCAGCACGACGCCTTTCCACTGGTTTGTGTTTAATTATCCGGTGCTCGAGGGGCAGCGCTGCGGCCTGGCGTTGTTTATCTCTGCAAACACAGCGAATGTAGTGGCGCAGATCGTTGCGTTTTTCATCAATAAGGAAAAGACCTTCCGGTCCGGCGCGAACACAGCAGTTACGTTGCCGATTTATATCATTTTCACGGTTGCCCTCGTCTGCTTCTCCGCATGGCTGAATCCTGTGATCTTCCAGCTGTGTGTCAATCAATTCTCGCTTTCCAGCGGCCCTGCTCTGACGATTGCCACCGCGGTTTGCTCGACGCTCCAGTTCTTTCTGTATTTCCCTGTTGATAAGATTCTCTTCAAAAAGAAGAAGGCTGAGAAGGAAACCATAAAAGCTTAATTTCAGGCTTGGAGAACAGCCTTCCTTTCTCCTGACAACCACCGGTATCCAATGAAAATTTTGCCTTGTCGTACATTATGCCAGCCAGCTTGATGGAGTGGTAATCAATCTGGCTGAAGCAGTTTGTAAAGGACCGTGTTGCTTTGAAAAAATAGAGGAGGAAATCATATGCCGCTGAAATATGCTGAAACGATTCAAAAGATGACTCTGGAGGAGAAGGCGAGCCTCTGCTCCGGCCACGATTACTGGCATAGTGAGGGCGTACCCAGTGCAGGAATTCCATCCGCAGAGACTTCGGCTTTGAGGGCATTGTGGTAACCGACTGGGGCGCAGAGAACGACCGCATCGAGGGCCTTCTGGCCGGGTAGGAGCTGGAGATGCCCTTTTCCGGCGGAGCAAACGATAGAAAGCTTGCCCAGGCAGTCCGCGACGGCAAAATTTCGGAGGAATTCCTAGACCAGATGGTTGACCGGCTCATTGACCTGGCCAAAAAGAGCGAAAAGGTGCTTGGTAATGATACATATGACGCAGCGGCGCATCACGCTCTGGCACGGGAGATCGCCGGACAGTGCATGGTGCTGCTGAAAAATGAGGGCGGGCTCCTTCCATTAAAAAAGAAACAAAGGGTTGCGGTGATCGGTGAAATGGCAAAAGGCCGCGCTATCAGGGCGCGGGCAGCTCTCAGATCAATCCCACCCAGCTCGACTGTGCGTATGACACGATGCTGCAGGAGGGCATAGCAGTCGATTATGCACCTGGTTATTCAACAGACAGGAAAAATAAGATATCCGACGATATGTTTCTCTCTGAGGCGATTGTAAAGGCGAAAGGCGCCGACGTTGACAGCACGATTTACCGTGCGCCCAAGGAGCTCAAGGGCTTCCGGAAGATATTCCTGAAGGCAGGCGAGGAAAAGACGGTTTCCGTCACGCTTGATAAGCGCGCCTTTGCCTACTACAATGTGGCGCTCGGCGACTGGCATGTGGAGAGCGGCGCATTCAAAATCCTCGTGGGCGCTTCCAGCCGCGACATCCGGCTGGAGGGCAGTGTGGAGGTGCAGTCAACGGTCGAGGCGGAGATACCGGATGACAGAGCGTCCGCGCCCTCGTATTACGGCGGCGATCCCATGCATGTGCCGGATGCAGAATTTGAAGCGGTTCTGGGCCATGAAATTCCGCCCTCCGTGCGGGACGAACGCCTTCCGCTGACCCTTACCAATACCTTTGAGGATGCGAAGAATGGCAAATGGGGCGGACGGATTAACCGGCTGATGGGCAAAATGCTCGACCCTGACTCCATGGCGGGCGCACGTGCCGTCCAGTCTCCCATCAAGCTCTTTATTGTGGATAGCATGGGGTATTCAGCCCCGAGATGGCGGAAGGCCTTTTGATGATTCTCAATGAGGGTAAGTTTGAAAAGGGGATGGGGAAAATCCCCAAATAAGTTCCCGGAGCGCTCAAGCGCCTGCCAAATCTTCTGAAATCGCTATAGGAAACCAATAGATGACGAGGCAGGCGCCGCACATGTGCGCCAAGGTGCTGGGGTGGCTGTTAGACGATTCCGGGCTGAATTGGGCCGCTTTCTGTTGTAAACTTCAATATACAGGCCAGAAAGGGCGCGCTGTGAAATATAAAAATACACATTTGGCAGCGCGCCCTTTGGAATACATATTTACTTTTTGAGCACGGCCTCCAGCTTCACGGGATTGTGATCCGTATACTGGAAGTCCGTCTCAATGACGGACACGTTTTTCACTTCCACATTGGGGGAAACGATAAATCCATCGATCACATAAAACTGCGTTTTCTCCCGGTCCCCGCTATAGGGCTGGTTCAAAAGCCTGCAGGTCGGCGCGCTGTCATCCACGGCGAATCGCCAGCCGTCCGGGAGAATGTTGGAGGAAAGCGTGCCCGCCTTCCAATAGGCCGGGTCCACGAGTGGATATTTCGAAGCATCAATCTCTGAGAAGGTCTGGTTGAAATCGCCACCCGCAATGCAGTAATTTCCCTTTTCATATTCCTCTGTCAGCAGTTTCAAGAGCTCCTCGGTCTGAATCTGCTTCGCGTCGCCGTCGTCATAGGCCTCCAGATGGAGGTTGACGAGCACAAGCTCCTTGTTGCTGCCCTCAAGTGGCACACGCTCAACGAGCAGGCACCGCTTGAGCTGCGCAACGCGCACGGGCCAGGTATACGTCCCGGTCAGAGCGATTCGCTGGGCGTTCTCTGCGCCGAAGGAATTGAGCGTCAGCAGGCCGGACTGCACCTTGCCGATCGTCGGCAGCGGGAACGGCACATACGGGCAGGAATAATTCACGGCAAAGGCGCTCGTACCGCCGATCAGATTGGATAACGATGCGGTCTGGTCCACAAAATAGGAGCGCTTGGAGCTTTTGTCGACCTCCTGCAGAAACTGTACGTCGCAGTTTGCCTCTTTCATGATCTTTCCGATCCCGGCGATATTATTGCGTACATTTTCATCGGAATCCGGGCGGACATTTTCTCCGCCGTCCATGAAGAAGTCCTGTGTCTTGTCCAGCGAGCCGTAGCCGATGTTGTAGGACAATACGCTGAGCGAATCGCCTGCCTGGAGCGTCTTCTGCGCCTCGCCGCCAATCTCCAGCGTTTCCACCGGCTCGGGCTTAAATTCCGCCGCCGTCAAATAGATGACAAAGCCGGCCACGATGAGAATGAGAGTGATCAGGATTGACAAAAGGATTTGTCCAATGCGCTTGAGAGTTCGTTTCATGAAATCCGCCTTCCTGAAATGTCGCAGAGCATACAAAAATGTGCGGCATCTCGCTCTTTTTTAACATAAATTTAACATTGGAAGGCGGGATTGTCAATCAGATTTTGCTGGCCGATACGATAGGCTCATTTCCCTTTCTGATTAGTAAGTAAGTTAGGCATTAAATGACGAAAGCATCAAAAAAGCCGCCGCAAAATTCGCGGCGGCTGAAATTATTGCCCTGCTCCGTTTCCATTCTGCTCCATGCCGGACGAAACGTCCGGTTTGTGCTCCTCTTTCCTTTCCTCTGGCCAGAAGCCTGCCTCTACCAGATCTCCGAGTTCCCAGATTCTGCTCAGGATGGACAAGCCGAGGAAAATGACGACCGTCATTCCAACCCAAAAGGGTGGAATCCATAGGCTCAGGAGATAGGCAGCAAAGCCAAGCGCGATGGAACCCAGAACTCGCAAAAGAATTTTAACGCCGTTACTCATATATACCAACCCTCGATTTTATGGATTATGCCACACCTAAAGTTGCATGTCATACAGTTTTGTATCCGCTAAAAAACAGCCGGAAGCAGAAATGCTCGGATAACTCTCTTTCTCATCAATTATAGTCCCTCCTATATGGTTAAAGTGTGATAAAAGATTATTCTAATTATATATAATTGCATATCTGCTTTTCAATAGTAATTTATGATAAATATTTTTTGATTATTATATACCATTTCCCCAATTATGGATTCGTAGATAGTAATGAAAGAAATGCAGGGTAAAGAGTGCACTCTTTACCCTCAGCTTGTCGATCAAGTCTAAGAAAAGAAAAAAGTGCACAAACAAGCATGGTTCCTGGTCGCTTTCGGAACCGGCGCCGCTGGTCGCTGTCGGAAGGCCGAGGCAGCGCTCGCAGCAACTCTTCTGCGTGGCTCGTGAGGGAATTTTTGACCGAAGGGCAAAAACGAACCTTCCCATGTGTTTGAGACGATGTGAATCGTCGAGTTTGGGAAGGTTCGCCGAACGGGTTGGTTCGTGGCCTCATCTTGCCGCTGCCGAAGTGCCGTGCAAAACGGCCCCTTTTGCTTCCTTTTCCGGCCGAACGGAAAAGGGAGGGCCTGCGCGGCCCGAGCGCGGTCCATTTCTTCTCCCCTTGTCAAGACCATCAAAAAAGGCAAGCGTAACGGGGAAATTTTACGAAATTG
>DAWDUP010000166.1:0-4718 GCA_052346825.1 Candidatus Fimivicinus sp.
GGGCAATACGGCCGTGCAGGCGCAAGGATATGACGTGGAGGTCAAGCTTCTCAATCTATTCCCGGTCAAAAATTCCCATGTTACAGTGACGCAGCGCCGCTATGTGGTGCCGGGCGGGATGGCCTTCGGGCTGCGGCTGTATACCAATGGTGTTGTGATCGTTGGCATGGATTCGGTGGAAACCAAGGAAGGAAGCGTCAATCCTGCAAAGGAAGCAGGCCTCAAGGAAGGTGATGTGATTGTTTCAATGGATGGACAGTCCGTCAGCCGGAATGAGGATGTATCCCGGATTTTCAAAGGCTGCGGCGGCCATGCGCTCCAATTGCGTATCCGGCGCGGGACACAGGAGATGGATGTGAAGTTTCAACCGGCCTGCTCCGCCTCTGACGGGAAATTTCGGGCGGGGCTTTGGATCCGTGACAGCTCCGCAGGCGTTGGAATGCTCACCTTTTATGATCCGGAGAGCCGCATTTTTGCCGGACTTGGCCATGCCATCTGTGATGTGGATACGGGCGAAGAGATGCCTTTGCTCGCAGGCGATATCGTGGATGCGCAAATCAATGGGTGCTATAAGGGCACAAAGGGCACAGCAGGTGAATTGTGCGGTGTTTTTGGCAGCCAGGTGATGGGCACACTTATGGTCAATGGCAATACCGGCGTTTACGGATTTATGAATGCATCAAGCGCTTTAACTGGAAAGGCAGTTCCTGTGGCGCTGCGTTATGAGGTGAAAACTGGCCCAGCACAAATTATCGCCACTGTCGATGGAAAGACGCCGCAGTATTATGATGTCGAAATTACAAAAATTTATTCTGGGCCTGATACGCAGGTTAAGAATATGATTGTGGAAGTGACAGATGAAGCGCTCATTCAAAAGACCGGTGGCATTGTGCAGGGGATGAGCGGCAGCCCAATTATCCAGAATGGTATGCTGGTGGGAGCAGTAACCCATGTGTTTGTCAACAATCCGCTGCAGGGTTACGGTATTTTTGCAGAAAACATGCTGCATACCGCAGAAAACGTTGCAGCGGTGCAGGAAAAGAAGGCATCCTAACCTTCCGAAAACCACAAAAGTTGCGGGCAAAAAAATATTTTCCATGTTTTACCAATTATTTCTGCGTTTTCTATTGACTTTATAATGCAAACTTGTTAATATATGGTAAAAACTGAAAGGAAGGTAAATAAAACATGGAAAAAACAATGAAAGTAATGCTCGCAGAGGAAGGAACGGAATACGGACAGACTTGCGCCAACGTGCTGCGCTCCTATGGCTATGAAGTAGCACTTGTTCCCAAGGATGGTTCTGAGGTGATCTCCCGTCTTTCCGCTTATACGCCGGACGTATTGCTGATGGATATGTTCATGCCGCGTGTGGATGCGTTGGGCGTTATGAAGGCGCTCCCTGATCTGAAGCTGAGCAAACGGCCGCTGATCATGTTGATGTCCAGTGTGGACAATGCGCGTTTTGAGCAGGAGGTTCTGGCGGCTGGAGCGGATTATTATTTCCTCAAACCCTTTGATCTGGATGTTCTCGCCGAACGGATTTCCCAGCTGACCGGCTGGAACACAGCCGGTCAGGAGAACATAAGGAAAGCATCTCCTGATGCGCATGGCAATCTGGAAGTTGTCGTATCGGAAATTATGCACCAGATCGGCGTCCCCGCGCATATTAAGGGATATCAGTATCTGCGCGAGGCGATCATTCTCTCGGTCAACGATAGCGAAATGATGAATTCCGTTACAAAGCTTTTGTATCCGACAGTTGCAAAAACTTTTAAAACGACACCCTCCCGCGTGGAGCGTGCGATCCGCCATGCCATTGAGGTGGCATGGGACCGCGGCGATGTGGACGTATTGAGCTCTTATTTTGGATATACGATCCAGAATACGCGCGGCAAGCCCACCAACAGCGAGTTTATCGCCATGATCAGCGACAAGCTCCGCCTTCGCATGAAGGTTTCCTGATTTTTCCATTATCATATCTTTACCCCCCCTTGCAAGGACGCCGTTTTATGATGCGGCGTCCTATTTTGTTTGCCGCCAAGGATTGAAGTACCTCTAAAAGTATGGTATGCTATTTTTCGCAAAGAATAGTGCATAACGAATAATTTCAGGGAGGTTTTTGCGTGGAGCATCCCATTTTACTTGCTTTTTTAGGAACTAGCTTTACTTTTTTGGCCACTGTTGCAGGCGCTGCAATGGTGTTTTTTGTAAAAAAAGAGGCCTCTGTCAACACACATAAGGCGTTCCTCGGTTTTGCAGCCGGCGTGATGATCGCCGCTTCGGTCTGGTCGTTGCTGATCCCGGCGATCGATATGGCGCGCGAGCAGGGTAAAAATGAATGGCTGCCTGCTGTGACCGGCTTTCTGGTCGGCGGGGTATTCCTTTATCTGCTCGATCGGCTCCTTCCACATCTTCATGTCGGTGCGACGAAGCCGGAGGGCGTGAAAAGCTCGTTGAAACGAACAACCATGCTGGTTTTGGCCGTAACGCTTCATAATATCCCGGAGGGCCTGGCGGTCGGCCTCTCCTTTGCTGCGGCAGCCGAAGGAGGCCATGCCACGCTTGCAGGCGCTATGGCGCTTTCCCTGGGCATGGCGCTGCAAAATGTGCCGGAGGGCGCGGCAATCTCCCTGCCGCTGCAAAAAGAGGGCGTTTCAAAGGGAAAGGCCTTCCTCTACGGCGGACTGTCCGGCGCTGTGGAGCCGGTGGCCGGCGTGCTCGGCGCGCTGCTTGCGATTTTGATTGCACCCATCATGCCGTTTACGCTTTCGTTTGCGGCCGGAGCAATGATCTATGTCGTCGTGGAGGAGCTCGTCCCGGAAATGCATGCGGGCGAACATAGCCATGCCGGGACGGCAGGTGCGATGCTGGGCTTTGCGGTGATGATGGTATTGGATATCGCACTCGGATAGTCGATTCGAGGCGCGCCGAAAGTCAGGCGAAGCGATTAATTTCCCCTTCACTTTTCTCTGTTATCATGTTAAAATATTATGCATACAAGCAAAGAGGTGGAATTATTGGGACGGATGATTGCAATCATTGATTACGGCGCAGGCAATTTGCAGAGCGTTAAAAGGCGCTGGATTTTATCGGCGCTTCTTCGATTATCACGAAGGACGCGGGGTGCATCCGCTCGGCGGACGCGGTCATCCTGCCGGGCGTCGGTTCGTTTGCGGATGCGATGGATTCGATGCGCGCGAGCGGCCTGACGGAAACGGTCGTAGAGGCGGCGCACAGCGGGAAACCCTTTCTGGGCATCTGCCTGGGGCTTCAATTGCTCTTTGAGACCTCCGAGGAATCTCCAGGCGCGGCTGGGCTCGGCGTCTTGCAGGGAGATATCCGGCATATTCCACAGAAGGACGGGCTGAAGGTGCCGCATATCGGCTGGAATTCCCTTGCTGTCACCCAGCGGGCCGGGCTTTTTCGGGGTATCCCGCAGAAGGCCTATGTTTATTTCGTCCATTCCTACTACTTAAAGGCGGCACACGAAGCGGAGGTTGCCGCACGCACGGAATATGGCGTTTCAATCGATGCGGCCGTGCAAAAGGGCAATCTGTGCGCGACCCAGTTCCACCCGGAGAAGAGCGGCCGGATCGGCCTTCAGATTCTGCGCAACTTCGTCGCTATGAGCGGGAAGGAGGAAGATTGATGTACGCGAAACGAATCATCCCCTGCCTGGATGTCCAAAACGGGCGCGTCGTCAAGGGCGTCAGCTTTGTCAATCTCCGTGATGCGGGCGATCCGGTCGAATGCGCTGTTGCCTATGATCAAAAGGGGGCGGACGAGCTGGTGCTGCTCGATATTACCGCCACCCATGAGGGCCGAGGTACGATGGTGGAGATCGTCACGCGCGTGGCGAATTCGATCTTTATCCCGTTTACGGTCGGCGGCGGCATTGCGAGTGTGGATGATTTTACCCAGCTTCTGCGCGCGGGAGCGGATAAGATCAGCGTCAATTCCGCGGCGGTTCGCAATCCACAGCTGATCAGCGACGCGGCCTATAAATTCGGCAGCCAGTGCGTCGTCTGTGCGATCGATGCGAAGCGGCGCGTGCAGGGTGGCTGGGAGGTTTATCTCAACGGCGGGCGCATTCCCACCGGAATTGATGCCGTCACGTGGGCAGCGGAGGCCGAGCAGCGCGGTGCGGGCGAAATTCTCCTGACCAGCATGGACTGCGACGGGCAGAAGCAGGGCTATGATCTCGAACTGACGCGCGCTGTCTCCGAGCGCGTTGGCATTCCGGTGATCGCTTCGGGCGGCGCGGGAGCAAAAGCACATTTTTACGACGCTTTTACCAGGGGAAAAGCCGATGCTGTGCTTGCGGCTTCGCTCTTCCACTTCAATGAAATCCCGATCATGGAACTCAAGGGATATCTCGCCGGGCGCGGAGTGCCGGTGCGGATGGATTAAAAATCGGGCCCGGCTGCGCAAAGCGGCCGGGCTCGATGCTTTTTATTTGTATGACATAATTTTATAAAAGTTCGGATACTTATTCAGGAATTGCTGCAAATTGCTCACGGTGTTCGAGCCGGGATCATTGACCAGGAAGCGAGATGCAGAAAGCGTATCGCCACCCTGATAGCCGGTCACGACCACCCAGTGCTGTCCACCGGAGGCATTCTTCGCGCCGATGAACGCAGGCTTGCCCTGCCGAAGCAGCGCATAGAGCTTGCTGAGATAGCCGCTTGCATTGGTGTCTGCCACGTAGTTTGACG
>DAWDUP010000167.1:0-4697 GCA_052346825.1 Candidatus Fimivicinus sp.
GTAACCTTGGAGAGCGATTCGCATTTCCAGAAGGCGGAATCTTCAATGGTGGTCAATGTGGAGGGGAACTTCACCTCAGGCAGCCGCATGCACACGCCAAATGCAGAATCCCCGATTTCCTCTACTCCCTCTTCCATCGTGAGCTTTTTCAGCTTATTGCACGCCCAAAATGCATAAACGTCAATCCGCTTGACACTGCCGGGAATCGTGATTTCAGGCAGTTCCGTGCAGTCGCCGAAGGCGCGCTCCTGAATGCTCGTAACACCTTCCGGAATTGTCACGTCGGTCAGGTACCGGCAGCCCTCAAAGGTCCGCTCGGCAAGCGTTGTAAGCTTTTGCGGCATCACGACTTTGGTCAACTTGTTGCAGTTCTCAAAGGCGCCCTTGCCGATACTGGTAACGTGCTTTGGAATCACAACCGATGTGACCGTATCGCAATCCTGAAACGCACCGGGGCCGATCTCTTTGACCTCATCCGGGATCACGACTTCGCCGCCGGGGCCGACATAATTGGTCAGGACGCCGTTATCATCAATGACAAAGGCCTCCGCCCCATATTTGACTTCGTTTTTAGATGTATTTATAAAATATCCGGCAACCGAACCGCCCGCGATCAAAACGACCAGCACCGTGGCTACGATCACCAGCGTTTTATGTTTTCGAAAAAAACCGCCGGAATCCTTCTTCTCTCCCTTTGCCAGTGTCTTTAGGTCCGCACCGCAATAGGTGCAGGCTGCGGCACCATCATCATTGGTTTTTCCACATTTCGGACAAATCATTTTTAAGCTCCTTCCAGAATTGGAATGCAGGCATTCCTTCAAAATTTGATGTGTGCAGGCCTTTTCCGGCATTTTCTAGGCCTCTACAGACAGCGCACAAATGCGCCCCCGCCTGCCTCAACAATCAGGCCTCCGCTTCGATTCTTTTCATTGAAAAGAAATATATGATATCTGCGTGCGGGCTATGCGCCCTTTAGCGGCCAGCTTATCATCATTTTGGATTAATTATACAAAATGTTTCTGGTTACGTCAAGTATTTTCAGGTTATAGTGATCGAATCTTATAAAAACGAAAAAGCACAGCACCGTATCAAAGCGGCACTGTGCTCAGGGCAATATGTGATCAAATCGAGGTCAGGGACAACTCTTCGTTGGCGCTCACGGAGATTGAAGAAACGGGGTCGTCACAGCGTTCCACCATCAGGGAAGCAATCTGATCCTCCACCCTGCGGCGGATGAGGTTGCGCAGATCGCGCGCGCCCCGCTGTCCACCGAAGGCCTTTTTGGCGAGAATGGCCGGGACGCCATCCTCCCAGGTAAAGTGGATACCCTTTTCTTTGAGCGGATCCACCAACTCACTCAGCATCAACACCGCGATTCTTTCATAATCCGCCTCACTCAGCGCACGAAAGACGACTACCTCATCGACACGCCCGATGAATTCCGGGCGGAGAAAATCGCTGAGCGCCTTCATGACCTTTTCCCTGGTGGCAGTCTGAATATCCTTTGCGAAGCCCATTGCGCCTTCCTTGCGCTCGCTGCCTGCGTTGGAGGTCATGATGATCACGGTATTTTCGAAATTGACCGTGCGGCCCTGTGCGTCCGTAATGCGTCCCTCATCAAGAATCTGAAGAAGAATATTGAGGACGTCCGGATGCGCCTTTTCGATCTCGTCAAACAGAATGACAGAGTACGGCTTGCGGCGCACCTTTTCGGTGAGCTGGCCCGCCTCATCATAGCCGACATAACCGGGCGGTGAGCCGATGATGCGGGAAACACTGTGCTTTTCCATAAATTCGGACATATCAAGGCGGATGAGTGTTTCCGGCGTATTGAACAGCTCGTTGGCCAGCTGCTTGACCAGCTCTGTTTTCCCCACGCCCGTGGGGCCCACAAAGATAAAGGAAGCAGGCCGGCGGCGAGGACTGATCTGCACACGGCTGCGACGGATAGCTGTCGACACGAGGGATACCGCCTCGTCCTGGCCAATCACCTTGGATTTCAGCGTTTTCTCCAGACTCGCCAGGCGGCGCAGATCGCTCTCGATGACCTTGCTCGCGGGAATGCCAGTCCAGAGCTGGATGACGTTGGCCAGGTCGTCCTCTGTGACACCGTTGTCATCTGCAGCGGGCTTTAATTTGTTTGTCTCGCTCTCGCAGGCGACGATCTCCGCACGGATACGGGAGATTTCCTCCAGATCCATCTCCTCGGTATCGTTCATCAAATCCTCTTCCGTCTCCTTGAGCTCCTGGAGCTCAAGGCTCTTCTTTTGATAATCGCTGATCGCCCTATTGCGCAAATTTGCGCAGGTGCAGGCCTCGTCGAGCAGGTCGATGGCCTTATCCGGCAGGAAACGGTCGTTGATATACCGCTCGGAGAGCACGACTGCACGGCGCACCAGCTGGTCGCTGATTTTCACATGATGGTAATTCTCATAATAGCTTTTGATGCCCAGAAGCATTTGATAGGTGTCATCAATAGACGGCTCCTCCACCTTCACAGGCTGGAAGCGCCGTTCGAGAGCGGCATCCTTCTCGATATTCTTACGGTATTCATTGAAGGTCGTTGCGCCGATGACCTGGATTTCACCTCTGGAAAGAGCGGGCTTTAATATATTCGCGGCGTTCATAGAGCCTTCCGCGTCGCCAGTGCCGACAAGATTGTGCACCTCATCGATAAAGAGGATGATATTGCCATTTTGCTTAACCTCCTCAATCAGCCCCTTGATGCGGCTCTCAAACTGGCCGCGAAACTGCGTGCCCGCGACAAGAGCGGTCAGGTCGAGCAGGTGAAGCTCCTTGTCTGCAAGGCGGGCAGGCACCTCTCCATGCGCCATGCGCAATGCAAGGCCCTCCGCGATTGCGGTTTTGCCGACGCCGGGCTCGCCGATCAGGCAGGGGTTATTCTTTGTGCGGCGGCAAAGGATCTGCACCACGCGATAAATTTCACGGTCACGGCCGATGATACGGTCGATCTGGCCATCCGCTGCACGCTGGGTCAAATTCGTGCAGTACGCGTCGAGATACTTGCGTTTTACCTTCTTCTTCTCCTTATTTCTGCCGCGCTTTGTTTTGGTCTGCTGGCCCGCCTCCGATGCCTGTGCAGGGACCTGAGCCTTTTCAGGCGTACCGTCTTCCTGCGTATCGCTCATTTCTCCGGGCTGGAAATTCATCAGGCCCTGCATGAACGGGAAGGTCCCGGCCCCACCCGGCTCGAAATCCTCGTCGTTCTCTCCGCCGAACATGCCGCTAAGCTGCTCGCTCATCGCATCGAGATCATCCTCGGTAATGCCCATGCTCTCCATCATCTGCTTGATGGGGCCGATATTCATCTCCGTTGCGCACTTTAGACAAAGCCCCTCCGGCGTGGTCTTCTCGCCGTCCACACGGGAGATGAAGATCACGGCAGGGCGTTTTTTACATCTGCTGCAAATTGGTTGTTTCATATCATTTACACTCCACTTCTTTCAGAAACCTAACTATCTTCTGAAGTAGGTAGAAACGCGCAGAGAAACCTGTGCGCTTCTGCCTGCTCCAGCGTCGGGAATACCGCTGTGCAGAATGGAGGGCATCCATTCCGCACAGGCCATAGCGTTTTACTTTTGGGGAAGCTCTTAGTGTGGCTTATTCCGGTCGCGGAACTGCCGGAAGGTTGCCGGCAGATAGCTGATGAGCGCTGTCAGCGTTAGAATCGCAGAAACGTCGACCAAAATCATGATCAGCCAGTCGGGCATCGGCGGTGCGCCGAGTTGCACAAAGGCGCCGAATCCCGGCCCAAAAGCGATGATGATGAGCATCACGCCGTAAAAGGCAAATGTGGCAATCTTTCCATAAATTTCTGCCGCGCCGGGACGCAGGCCGATCGCAAGCATCACCGCGCCGCCGAGGATCATGATCCCCTCCTTGAAGAGGAAAAACAGGAAAACCCAGCTGAACGCCCGCATAGCGCTGCTTGCCGATTGATGGAATTCCAGAAACAGCATCACCGCGATTGTGATCTGCGTGAGCTTATCCGCCACCGGATCAAGTATTTTTCCAAGAGCACTGATCTGATGAAACCGGCGCGCGATCTTTCCATCGAAGAAATCGCTCAGTCCGGAGAGGAACAGAACGAATACCGCCCAAAGCACTTGCCCCTGATAAAACAGGACCGCAAACACCGGGATCAGAAGAATCCGGATCAGACTCAGCAGGTTGGGTACCGTCAGACATCCCTTAAAAAGACCTTTCATACTCTACACACCCTTTTTCCAAGCATTTTTTAATATGCCCATTATATCACCATGACATTGCGCTTCGCACGATGTGTGGCGTTTAGCCTTAGCCGCCAGAGACAAACTTGTGAGCCCCGAATGGATGCTTCCATGTTCTCCGAAACACTGGAAATTACTGATCTTGTGTGTTTCATGACGTTCTTATACAATGCCGGGCACCGGCAAAATATCACGGATTATTCCCAGGACGAAGGAGGTTTCCACAGCTTCATAGAAGGAGGAACCCGGCGTACCAAAAAGATTTTCCACAAGCTGCAGGGCAACGCCCACCACCAAAACCACCAGCAAACCCTTGAGCGCGCCGAACACGCCGCCCAGCGCAGCGTTCGCCGTGCGCAAAATGGGGAGCCTGCAAAATCGATCGATTACTGCGGCCAGTATCCGGAATACAATTCCCAGCACCAATATCAATACGACAAAGAGAAC
>DAWDUP010000168.1:0-3996 GCA_052346825.1 Candidatus Fimivicinus sp.
CAATATCCTCTTTATGCGTCAGCCCTGGATCACGCAAGTGGACATGCATGTCCACAAGCCCCGGTGCAAGGCACAGGCCATCTGCATCCAGCAAACGGTCTCCCTGCACAGAAAGACTGGTTCCAAGCTCGGAAATCCGCTCTCCTTCCAGCCTGACATCGCCGATTTGATCAATGCCGGCCGATAAATCTATCAGGTGTGCGTGACGGATTAACAATCCAGACATAACACGCCTCCTCTGACCCTTTTTTGATTTGCTAAGATACTGCAAACGAGCCTTCCACCCAGACAGGCAAAAGGTTCGTTTGTTTGTAACGTTTTCTATTATGGGGTAATGCCGCCTAAAGCATTCTCAATGGCCTGCCCGGCCTGATCAAGCGCATTGGAAACGACATCCCCTGCCTGGCCGATGACATTGGAAACATTGCCCGCGATGTTGTTCAGAAGCCCGGAACCGCCGCAGGAGGTGCACTCCGCGGGTGTATCGGTGATCTTATACCAGCCTTTTTTCTTTGAAGTGCAGGAAGGAGAAGCGATCAAGCCGGTCTTTGTGCAATACTCCTTTTCGACCGTCAGGCCGCTCTTCTCAAATTCCTTGGCAGGCAAATCCTTGTGGATTTTATCAAAGACAGCTTTAAACAGTTTTGCAGAGGGATTATAATTCGAATTGAGATCAATGGCTTTCGGCGTATCGTAGCCATACCAGGTGGCAGATACGTAATAGGGAGTCCCCGCTGCAAACCAGCGGTCTTTTTCATCCGTCGTCGTACCGGTCTTCGCCATCGTCTGAAAGCCGCTAATTGCAGCAGCAGCAGTGGTGCCGTAGCTGGTATTCGCCTGCAGCAGCTCGCACATCACGTCAGCCGTGTCCGGAGAGAGCGCCTTTTCGCCCTTTACAGAAGTCTGCAAGAGGGTTTCGGAGCCGGAGCTGTTGGTCACTTTGTAATAGCAATAGGGCTCATAATACGTACCGCCGTTGCCAAAGGCCGCAAAGGCCGCCGCCATATCGAGTGTAGTAACGCCCTGCGTAAAAGCGCCCGTTACAAGAGGCGCCCAGTCCGCATCTGCCTTTTCCAGGGTGGACAGATGAAAACGGTTCTCCAAAAAGTCAAACGATGTTTTGATCGTAATTTTCTCCAGCATACGGGCAGGCACCGTATTCAAGGAGCGCTCCACCGCATACTGCAGCGGGTGCAGAAGCCCGTCGCCGGGCTTCTTCCCATAGTTGACGGGCCACGGCTTGCCGTCGACATATCGGGAAGCCGAATCCCGAATCATAGAGGACCAATAATAGAGATTATTCTCAATCGCGGGCGCATAAATGCTCAAAGGCTTGATGGAAGAACCCGGCTGCCGCTTTGAGGAAACAGCACGGTTAAGACCGCGGTTTTGCTGCTTCTCTCCCAGCCCGCCAACAATGCCGACAACCCGGCCCTTATAATCCATGATCGTCATCGCGGCCTGTACGCCTTTATTCGCCACCGTCTTGCGGTTATAGAAAACATCCTCCATCGCGGCCTGTACATCAGGGTCCATGGCCGTATAGATTTTTAGGCCGCCATAATAAACCTTTTGCGTCGCCTGCTGTTCCGTCAGGCCATATTGCTCCATGAAATCGTCAATCACCTGATCGACAACATAATCTACATAATAGCTCTGGATCTTACTTTCCGTCTGCGCTGACTCTTTGTCATCCTTGTGCGCCGCTTTATATTCGTCGCTGTTGGTAAAAACGAGCTTATCATTAATCGCCTCGTCATATTCCTCCTGCGAGATTTCCTTCGTCTCCAGAAGGACATCCAGCCCATATTTTTGCCGGGTCTTATTCTCCTTCGGATTGACCAGCGGGTCATATTTATAAGGATACTGTGTGATGCCCAGCAGAGCCGTGCATTCCGCAAGATTTAGCTCGCTGACATCCTTGCCAAAGTATTTTTCCGCCGCCGTTTTTACGCCATAGCAGCCCTCGCCGAGATAAATCGTATTGAGATAAGCCTCCATAATTTCATCTTTGGAATAATTGCGTTCCATATTCAATGCGTAGAGGATCTCGTTAAATTTACGGACGATCGTAACTTCCTTATCGCCCGTCAGATTTTTGATCAGCTGCTGCGTAATCGTAGAACCGCCCTGCGACAAACCGTGCATAAAGACTGCGGAAGCCGTGCGGAACCAATCGACGCCACTGTGCTTTTCAAAGCGTTTATCTTCAATCGCGATCGCAGCTTTTTTCATCTCTTCCGGCATCTCACTGAGGCTCACCCAAATGCGGTTTTCTGAGCCATGCAGACGTGTTACCTCAACAGGCTGCTGCTTGTCGTCGTATGCATATACGATTGTCGTCTGATTCTGATTTGCCTTATACTCATTCAGGTCAATCGCTGGATCACCGTGCGTGAAAACGAAGATATAAACAAGCAGCGTCATGCCGACGATCAAACAGGTCAATGCCAGAGTCGACAGAACCCCAAGCAATACCCTGATAGGGGTGGAAAGCTTGCGGCCTGCTTTTTTGCTGCCCGGCTTGCGCGTACGGGGTGCTTGTCCCTTGCGAACCGAAGAATGATGGGCAGCTTCGGCTTTACCAGCCGCTTTTTTCATAGGCTTGGAATTTCGTGGATCGTGATTCATAAAATTCACTGCCTCCTTTTCTATTCGGTTATTATAGCATACTTTCGCGGAAAAGTTTAGTAATTTTCAAAAATTCGTTTCTGGTAAAAACTGAAACAGGGATAGGCCATTTCCATTCTCTGGTATAAAGCCGAAAAAATAAGCGCAAAATAAAAGCGAACCTTGTTTAGAAGCGGAGGAAGAACCCATATGATCAGAAAAGGAATCCGCATTTTTTGCGCGGTCTGTCTGATATTCTCTGTTGTCATTTTGACAACGGACGCAGTCCGCACTTCCGTCACCGGAGTGGAAACCGAAGCCGCCAGCACACAGGAATCCGCGCAGGCGCCTTATACGCTGGGCGTATATCAGGGAAAAATTGCCTCTTTCCATACCGGAAGCGACGAACCGATGGAGGTATTTGAAGTATATCTGGACAGCCTTCCGGCGGTCAACCGGCAGGAGCTGTTGCGCGGCATTCCGGCACAGTCCCTGCAGGAGCTGCAGCGCTTGATTGAAGACTATACAAGCTAAAGAAAAAGGGCGCGTAGCAAAATGTGTAATTTTACATTTTGCTATACGCCCATTGAGAAAAAGCATTTAAGAGCTAGCGGCTGCAACTCGCATTTTTCGCCTTTACGGACGCAGCATCATTCTTTTTCGGCTGGCCTGCTATATTATAATCCCATCTGAGAAAGCAAATGCGGGCCCTAAAATGAGGCCCGCATTTTATATCTGTCAACTCAGCCGAAAAAGCTTATCAGCCTACCGAACACACCATATACGATCAGCGACATAATGATACCGGCAACCAAAACACCCAATGTAATAATCGGAAGAGATTTTTTGATCCGCAAATCCAGCAGCGAGGCGATCAGAGCGCCTGTCCATCCCCCGGTTCCGGGAAGAGGAATCGCCACAAAAAACAAAAGCCCCCATTCCTTATATTTCTCAATCTTATCGCTTTTACTCATAGAGCGCGCTTCCAGTTTGTCTATAATTTTTGCCCAGCGCGGAAAACGGCGCAGCCAGGCAAAAATTTTTTTAATAAATAGAAGAATAAAAGGAATCGGAACCATATTGCCAACAAAGGAAATCATAAATGCTGTGACAAAGGGAACATCCAAAAGCTTTGCCACGATCATACCGCCCCTGAGTTCCAGGATTGGGAACAGCGACACGATGAATACAATCAATTCATTGGGAACTTTATTTTGAAAAAATTCCACGAAATATTGCGCCAAAGTTTCCGCCATTTTACAACCTCATTTCAAGATTTTAGATTTACGCCTGCTCTTTTTCAAGCAAAAAACGGTTCGCCTTTGTTAAAATCATTCTATCGTTTTCGTAATTCAACATTTTCAGCGCTTTCGCATAACGTAGCCA
>DAWDUP010000168.1:4006-4568 GCA_052346825.1 Candidatus Fimivicinus sp.
AAATGAAATCCTCGATTTCTTCCTGCTGGATCACGGTGTTTTGATCCTGTGTGCTTGCCAAAAAGATCGTCACCGATTTTTCCACTTTTCCTTGAATTGTATATTCTGATCTGGAAGAAAATTCCGGTACCAGCTTAATATGCATGCCGGTTTCTTCAAGCACTTCCCGCTTAGCTGTTGCTTCCTGTGTCTCCCCCTTTTCCATATGGCCCTTGGGAAAGCCCCAATGCGCGCTTCGTTTGTTTTTGATCAGCAAATAAAGAGGCTTCCCTGCCTCCATACGGTATACCACCGCACCACAGGAACGCTCATAAAGGCATTCCAGCGTATATCCATAGTATCCTTCTGCAAAATCGATCGCATCACAAATCTCATTGATAATAAAACGCTTGCTCTTTGGTGCTGCAACCCAAACGATCCCCTTATGCTGATTCCGCCGGACGATCGCAATCACCCGGCCGTCGAATTCCCGGACTGGATGGTCGATCCCCATAATATAGACGCCCTGCGCCTCGCCATTGATTCCTGTAACGCCCTGTGCATAGCCATAATTAAGCTGATA
>DAWDUP010000169.1:0-4550 GCA_052346825.1 Candidatus Fimivicinus sp.
TACGCTTTCCTTTTCTGATCACCTTGACAAGGGAAGAAAAAATTGGACCGCGCTCGGGCCGCGCGGGCCCTCCCTTTTCCGTTCGGCCGGAAAAGGAAGCAAAAGGGGCCGTTTTGCACGGCACGTCGGCAGCGGTGAATCTGAGACGTGATGAAAAAATCCCCTCACGAGCCACGCAGTGAGCAAAGCGCTATGCTGCCTCGGCCTTCCGAAAGTGCCCAGCGGCGCATAAAGATGCCGGTTCCAAAACGGTCAGAAACCATGCTTTTTTGTGCACTCTTCTCTCAGACTTAATCGATAAGCTGAAGAGGTTGCTTGCGCAGCCTCCCATACAGAATGATTTAATATGAGGCTCCCCACCCGAAGAATTCCAAATCCTCCAGGAAGGGCCTGAATGCAGCTGGTAGTGCATATTGCCCATCTAGCTCGTCCGGTGTAACCCATTGCAGCCCGCCGGTTTCAAGCGCTTCCTCTACGCGAATCCGATAAGCGGTCATGTGCCATTCGATATGCGTAAAAATATGCTTGGCCTGCCCACATTTTTCGATCCGCAGAGCGTTGAGGCCCCATTTTTCAGCGGACTTCCGGACTTCCTGCGGAGAAGAAATGCCGGTTTCATTTGGAAGCTCCCATAACCCTGCCAAAAGCCCCTTGTCCGGCCTGCGATGCAGGGCAAGCTTCCGGCTGCACAGGAATAAAAGGACAGCGCGCTGCTCAATTCGGCGCGCCTTTTTTGGCGCCTTGACCGGAAAATCGCATGGATTGCCCTGTAAATAACCCACGCAGAGCGACCGGAGGGGGCACGCTGCGCATTGCGGAGCTCCATTGGGCAGGCAGACCGTGGCGCCGAGTTCCATCAGCGCCTGATTGAACGCGCCGGGAGCATCCTTCGGTAGGATAGATCGGACACGCTCTTCCATCTGTTTTTTTACTTTCGGATCGCTGATATTGGAGGGATCGGCAGTCAGGCGGGTGACGACGCGCAGGACGTTCCCATCCACTGCCGGAACCGGGATCCCGTAGGCGATTGAGGCGACGGCACCGGCTGTGTACGGGCCGATCCCCGGCAGGGTGAGAAGTTCCTCATAGCTGTGGGGCAATTCCCCGCCATAGCGCTCCATGATCAGGCGGGCGGCCTTATGCAAATTGCGCACACGGCTATAGTAACCCAAGCCTTCCCAAAGCTTAAGGTAGGTTTCCTCCTCCGCTTCGGCGAGCGCACACACATCAGGGAGCGTTTGCAGAAAACGCTCAAAATACGGCTTGACCGCTTCCACGCGGGTTTGCTGCAGCATGATTTCAGAAATCCAGACGCGATAGGGCGTGGGATCATCGCGCCAGGGAAGACTGCGCGCATTTTGCCGGTACCAGTCCAGCAAAGGGGTGACAATGTTTGAAATAGAGACAGAATTCAATTGGATTCTCCTATTTTCTATGAATGATACAACGTTATATTTCCTTATAAAATTATATTTTCTTTTTATATCTGGTATTCACGTCTGATGGAAAGACCTCCGACCCATAAAACGCACAGCCATCCGGCCCGCTTTTTTTGTAACCATAATTATCTGGCGCAGCCGCGTGCTTTGGCCCGACATTCCAATTCGGCAGGCTGGGCGTGGCCGACGCCTTCCCGGCAGAATACCTTGTCATAGGTCGGTCTCCTTTGCATCCGTATAGTATTGAATGACGGAGTATGCCCGGATCAGGTCGTCAACCGTGCAATTTCGGCAGTTCGCCGCGCTGGGGGAGGGAAGATAGATGCTTTCTACGCCTGTTTGCGCAAGGCAGAGCCGGCGGTAAAGCTGCGTCGCCTTTTGGCCTGTCGTAAAGACCGCCTGGATGGATGCCGCGCCGAAAATAGGGCGCAGGTCGTTCGCAAGGGGATTGCGGATGCTCGCATCACCCGCGCCCTGAATGTCGCAGGATGCCAGACATCCCACAGGGCGATATGATGCGCCAGGACAAGCGATTTTTTCTCGCCGTTATTCTGCGGGATCGGCTCGCCGAATACTGCGGAGAGGACGCGCCAGAAACGGTTTTGCGGATGGGAATAGTAAAAGCCGTATTCCCGGGATTTTGGGGAGGGCATCGTGCCGAGGATCAGGACACGGGCGTTTTGATCATAGATTGGATCGAGCGAATGCGTAACAAAGCCCATACTTAGGACGCCTCTTTGATCTGTTTTTTCTTACCATAGGATTGGTACAGGCGTAAAACGGTGCCGCTCAGGGAAAGCAGGGAGAGCAGGTTTGGGATAACCATCAGGCCGTTGAAGGTGTCCGACAGGCTCCACACGAGATCCACCTTCAGCGTGGAGCCGACGGCGACGAACACGCAGACGAGCAGAGCGTAGATTTTTACACCCTTTTTGCCAAATAGGGAGCGGATGTTGACCTCACCGAAAAAGTACCATCCGATAATGGTGGAGAAAGCGAAGAAGAGCATACAGACCGCAATAAAAATCGTCCCGCCATGACCAAAGACCGATTCAAAGCCTGCCTGTGTCAGGGCGATACCCTCCAATTCTCCCGAGTATCCGCGCGGCAGGACGCCTGTGACCAAAACGACAAGCGCAGTGAGCGTCAGGATAATAAATGTGTCGATAAATACTCCCATCATGGCGACAATGCCCTGATCACAGGGCTCTTTGACCTTTGCTATCGCATGTGCGTGCGGCGTAGAGCCCATGCCGGCCTCATTGGAGAACAGGCCGCGCGCCACGCCGAAACGGATGGCCTTCTGAACGGTAATGCCCATCACGCCGCCGGCAACAGCCTGTGTGGAAAATGCGCCGGTAAAAATCTGGGAAAAAGCATCGGGAATCCGGCGAAAATTGACAATGATAATAATTATGGCTCCCACAATATAAAACAATGCCATAATGGGCACGATTTTTTCCGTTACGCTGGCAATTCGGCGCACGCCGCCGAGAAAAATGAAGCCCGCAGCCGCAGCAACAATCACGCCAACGGCCAGAGGAGGAATCTCAAAGGCATTCTGAAAGGCGGCACCGATGGAATTGGACTGCACCATATTGCCCATAAAGCCGAGCGCGCAGATGACCAGGATGGAAAAGATGGTTGCAAGCACCTTGCCGAACTGGCCCTGGAAAGCCGCTCGGATATAGTAAGAGGGGCCGCCGGTGACTTCTCCGTCACGGGTGGTTTTGTATTTTTGGGCTAGCGTAGCCTCTGCGAAAATGGTTGCCATGCCAAAAAAAGCGCTTAGCCACATCCAGAAAATAGCGCCTGGACCGCCGCCGATGAGCGCCGTGGCGGCTCCGGCGAGATTTCCCGTGCCAACCTGGGCGGCTACCGCGGTGGCAAGCGATTGAAAGGAGGACATTCCCCGGCCATCCGCCTTAGCACCGCGCAAACGGATACCGCCGAACGTGCGCCGGAAGCTTTCGCCAAATCGGCTAATCTGAATGAACTTGAGCCGGAAGGTAAAATAGATACCGGTACCGCATAAGAGAAATAAAAGCAGATAATCCCAGAGAAAATGATTGGAGAGCTCAACAGCCTTTTGTATAAACGACAAAATCATTGCTCCTTTTCTTGCATATCTTTTATATTATAGTATAAATGTACCCCATGGCGCAATCCCTGAAGCGACAGGAAATGAATTAGAGGAACGGTTATTCTACAATGCTTGACAGAAGATGTTGCGTTTGCTACTCTAAAGTAGAGAATGATCATGGGAATGATACAATTTTCACAATCTGTAAGGGCCGTTTCACACATCCCCATCAGGGAGGATGAAATTCGGCCTTACTGAGATGTTCAGACTACCAGCGCCTGCGGAGAGGAATGGTCGTAGCTATGCCTATGCCGGAGCGGCTTCCCCAGCATCACATTGGATTAGAATGGAAAACGGTCCTGCAGCGGTTGGTATTTCTAATAGGGGCGGTTGGAGCAGTGGCACTTTTCGGCGGCTGCCCTGTGCGGAGGTTCTTCGGCGCATCCTGCCCCGGCTGTGGCATGATGCGTGCCCGCCTGTCTCTTATAAAATTGGATTTTCGGTCGGCCCTTGCCTCTCATCCGCTGGTCTTCGCACTGGTGCCTGCTGTGTTTTATATTTTTTTCGGGAGGCCCTGCCGTTTTCTCTAAGCCGAAAAGCGGAAACAGTGATTTTGGCTGCATTTTTACTGGCCTTGGTGCTCGTATATGGCTACCGGATGTTTATTTCCCATACGGCTGTGTTGGAAGCGGACTTTTCAAGCTCCGTTCTCTATCAAATCATTTCTTTTTTAAAGAAACCGGGCGGCGCTGTTCTCCCCTGTTTGGCAATGCTATGGCCGGACAAAGGATAACAATAAGCGATGGGCCGGCGTAGGAAAAGACAGCCCGAATGATAAGAAAACCGCCCGGAGCATTGCGCTCCGGGCGTTCAGCGTAGGGATATCGTTTCAGCAAAATACATAGAACCATTTCGTAAAAGTTCTGCGTTATGCTTGCCTTTTTGATTGCCTTGATAAGGGAAGAAAAAATTGGACCGCGCTCAGGCCGCGCGGGCCCTCCCTTTTCCGTTCGGCCGGAAAAGGAAGC
>DAWDUP010000170.1:0-2769 GCA_052346825.1 Candidatus Fimivicinus sp.
TACCGCCGTATTAACCGCAGCGGCGCTTTTGATGCGCACGGTCGGCGTATCCTTCAATGTATATCTAACCAATCAGCTTGGCGCGGCAGGAATCGGGCTTTTCCAGCTTGTCATGACGGTTTTCTCCATGGCAATTACCTTTGCATCTTCCGGAATCCGGCTTGCGACTACGCGGCTGGTGGTGGACGCCGTCAGCAAGGACGGCGCAGATGTGAAAAAGGTGCTGCGAAGATGCCTGCTCAGCATCCTTTTGGTTGCCTGCGTCGTTGCAGTTCTCCTGTATGGCAGTGCGGATCTGATCAGCCTGCACTGGCTGTTTGACGTCCGTACTGCGCGGCCTTTGCGGATGCTTGCTTTTAGTTTGCCATTTATTGCAATGTCCGCTGCATTAAGCGGATATTTTACCGCGATCCGCCGGGCGGGCGCCTATGCAGGCGTTCAGGTGCTCGAGCAGCTCGTCCGGGTTGCCGCTACCGCATTTTTTTTACATATGCTCTCCAACCGTGGCCTGGAGGCCTCCTGCATGGCGATCGTATTGGGAAGCTGCCTGTCCGATCTGAGCTCCTTTCTCGCCTCCTATCTCCTGAGCCGCTGGACAATGCACCAGCAGAGGAAGCAACATAACGAGATGCCGCATTTGACCCGTCGGCTGCTCCGCATTGCTGTTCCAGATGCAGTGGGGGCATGGATGCGGTCAATCCTTTTGACGATTGAACACTTGTTGATTCCAATTGGCTTCAAAAAATCAGGTATCTCAAGCGAAAACGCACTGGCGACCTACGGGACGATTCACGCCATGACTCTTCCCGTACTTCTCTTCCCCTCCTGTATCCTGAATTCTCTGGCTAGCCTCCTGGTGCCAGAGATAGCGGAATACCATGCCCTGCACCAAACGAAGCAGATCGACGCTATTATCAATCGCGTCCTCTATGCTGCGCTCCTGTTTTCCCTATTGGTTGCCGGTGTATTTTATGCCTATGCCGGCGAATTATCGATTGCCATCTATCACAATGAGGACACGAGGCCTTTTCTTCAGCTCTTGTCTATACTCGTGCCCGTGATGTATCTGGATATGGCGGTCGACGGGATGCTCAAGGGCCTCGATCAGCAGCTAAGCTCCATGCGCTATAACATCATCGATTCCGGCCTGTGCGTCGTTCTTGTCTATTTCCTGATTCCCCGTTATTCCGTGAAAGGATATATTATCACGCTGTTTGCCAGCGAAATCCTCAATTTTTATCTCAGCCTTCGCCGGCTGATCCAGGTCAGCACGCTCCGCCTGCATTGGGAACGGATTTTAAAGCCGATTCTATGTATGGCAGGCGCAGTGCTCGGTGTGCGGCTCGTCGCGACACTTCTCGTCCCCCTGTCCGGCTCCGTTACATGGCTCGTTGGGGTGATTATGATGACGCTCTGCGTCTATCTGCTCGTTCTGCGCTGTTGCGATTGTATTACGCAAAGGGACATCCGCTGGTTTCTGCAGATTTTTCGGCCTGAACGGCGGCAGAACGCACTCCTTTCCAGAAAAAGCTCTGGGTAATCAGCTGATTATCCGGAGCTTTCTGTTAGATTCGCTGATCCAAACGGTCAACATACATTTCCTTGAAAGCTTCAAACCGATGGTTTTCCAGCTCACAACGAATCCGTTCCATGAGCGTATTATAGAAATAGAGGTTATGCATCACGCACAGCCGCATAGCAAGCATCTCCTTCGCCTTGAAGAGATGGCGCAGATAGGCTCGCGAATGATGCTGGCAGGTCGGGCAGTGGCACTTCGGGTCAATCGGCCCCAGATCGCGCTCGTATTTGGCGTTATTCAGGTTAATGATGCCTTCCCAGGTAAACAGATGCCCGTGGCGCGCATTGCGGCTGGGCATCACACAGTCAAAAAGATCAACGCCGCGGCTGACGCCCTCGAGAATATTGCCAGGCGTTCCCACTCCCATCAGATAGCGTGGTTTGTCCTTCGGCATATAGGGCTCGATGGCGGAGATGATGCGGTACATATCCTCCTTCGGTTCCCCGACCGCCAGCCCGCCAATTGCATATCCATCCAGCTCAAGCGCGGCGATCTGCTTCATATTTTCAATCCGTAGGTCGTCGAAGGTACAGCCCTGGTTGATGCCAAATAGAAGTTGCTGGCGATTGAGCGTATTCGGCAGGGAATTGAGCCGCTGCATTTCCGCTTTGCAGCGGGCAAGCCATCGCACTGTTCGGGCACAGGATTGCTCAGCGTATTGATATTCCGCCGGATTTTCCACACATTCGTCAAACGCCATAGCGATGGTCGAGCCGAGATTCGACTGGATGCGCATGCTCTCTTCTGGCCCCATAAAGATACGGTGCCCGTCGATATGGCAGGCGAAGGTGACGCCCTCCTCCTTAATCTGACGAAGCTTAGCAAGGGAAAATACCTGAAAGCCGCCGCTGTCGGTCAGAATCGGGCCGTGCCAGCCGGTGAATGCATGAATGCCGCCCAGCTCCCGCACCAGCTCGTCTCCGGGGCGTACATGGAGATGATAGGTATTGCACAGCTGTACCTGGCAGTGCAGGTCTCCCAGGTCGTAGGCGGAAACGGCGCCCTTGATGGCACCGCAGGTCGCCACATTCATAAACGCAGGCGTCTGAATCACGCCATGCACAGTAGGAAATTCGCAGCGCCGGGCATTTTTCTCCTGCGAGAGGATTTTTAACATAGGATCTTCCTTTCAAGGTCAGGTCTATTTTATATTCAGAGAATCAGCATGGCATCTCCAAAGGAAAAAAAGC
>DAWDUP010000170.1:2779-3352 GCA_052346825.1 Candidatus Fimivicinus sp.
TCTCTCCCCTACCGCAATCTGATATGCGTTCATTGTATTCTCATACCCGCAGAAAGCGGAAACCAGCATGATCAGCGTGCTTTCTGGCAGGTGGAAATTCGTGATCAGCCCATCCATACATTTGAATTCGAAACCCGGATAGATAAAAATATCCGTCCAGCCGCTGCACGCGCAGATCGTCCCGCCGTGATCGCGCGCAATGCTTTCCAGCGTGCGGCAGCAGGTCGTCCCTACCGCTACGACACGCCCTCCCTGTTTTTTGGTATCGTTAATCAGTTTAGCCGTTTCTTCCGGCAGCCAGTAGTGCTCGGAATGCATATGATGATCCTCGATATTCTCCGCCTTTACAGGCCGAAAGGTACCGATCCCGACATGCAGTGTCAAGAAACCGATGCCGATCCCCTTTGCACGCAGTCGGTCAAGAAGCTCATCCGTAAAATGCAGGCCGGCCGTCGGCGCGGCGGCAGACCCCAGTTCCTTGGAATAGACGGTTTGATACTGCTCCTTGTCCGTAAGCTCCGCCGTGATATAGTGCGGCAGCGGCATCTGACCGATTTGGTCAAGGATTTCGTA
>DAWDUP010000170.1:3362-3840 GCA_052346825.1 Candidatus Fimivicinus sp.
TCGGCATGCAGAATTCCATCACCGAAGGAAAAACGCGCCCCCTGCTTTGCCCGCTTGCCAGGGCCGGTGATGACCTCCCAAATGTCGCCCTCCCGGTGCGTCAGAAGCAAAAATTCTACACGCGCGCCGGTATCCTCTTTCGTACCATAGAGGCGGGCGGGCAATACACGTGTATTATTCAGGATCAGGCAGTCACCTGGCTGCAGCAATTCTACAATATCATAAAAATGCCGGTGCTCAATTCCCCCGGTCCGGCGGTTCAGTGTCATCAGGCGCGCGCTGTCGCGTGGCTCAATCGGATGCTGCGCAATCAGTTCCTCAGGCAGTTCATAATAAAAATCACTTTTTTTCAACTTATTTACAATCCTTTCTAAACGTAAGGCGCCAGTTTCGCATGGAGCGGCAAAATTCAGTGAATCTCCCATCCTCTTTACATCAAATGAAATGCGGGCTTGCCCCGTATCGTTCCTGACCATTC
>DAWDUP010000170.1:3850-4450 GCA_052346825.1 Candidatus Fimivicinus sp.
AGGCGCGTCGTTTATCAGTAACCAGCGGGAGGCTGCCAAAAGCCTTGGACCGTTGCGCGAAAGGAAAAGACGCCGAAGCGCGGCGGTCGTTTGGCAAACCGTTTCGCTGGCTGCATGGCAAACAGCCCTGCATCTGTCATCATGCATGTGATGGAGTGCTATCCGCGCAAAGCTTTTTGCGCGCCAGCTTCTCTATTATATTGCAATGATGACCGGTTGACAACCGGTTTTTTTCATATTCAGTCATAACATAAAAGGGGTTTTGTGAAATGAAACAGTTTAACGTCGGCATCATCGGCGCAACGGGAATGGTCGGCCAGCGCTTTGCAACGCTGCTGGAAAACCACCCATGGTTTAATGTGAAGGTCCTCGCGGCCAGCCCGCGTTCGGCGGGCCGTACTTATAAAGACGCCGTGGGTGCGAGATGGTGCATGAAGAAGCCGATGCCCAAATCCATGGAGGATATGATCATCAAGGATGCTACGGCCGATATTGAAGCGATCGCAAAGGAGGTCGATTTTGTCTTCTGCGCGGTCGATATGAAAAAGGATGAAATCCGTGCGCTGGAAGAGGCGTATGCCAAGGCGGAATGCCCAGTCA
>DAWDUP010000171.1:0-4425 GCA_052346825.1 Candidatus Fimivicinus sp.
GGCCTGCCGGGGGGAGAGCAGGCAGAATGCAGCATAGATCTCTATCCAGACAAATATGTCTTTTGGCGGAACAAAAACACTTATACGCTTTCTATGGACAAAATTACGGACGTGTGCATCAAAACGGACATAGAAATCCAAAAGGCATATGTTAGCAGTGTGGGCGGGGCAGTTGGCGGAGCGGTACTGTTTGGTACGCTCGGCGCGATGATCGGCGGCCGCGTGAAGGAAAAAACAGATACCACCATATCCAAATTTTTGATTTTTACCTACAATAAAGACGGAGAAACAAAATACATTTCTTTTGAAATTCCCTCATTCAACAAGAATGCGTCTAAATTTGTGGAGATGTATCAGGCACAGGCGAGCGGACATCAAAATTTTCAGCTATAATTTTTAAGCGTTTCGATGTAAGGTGGCAGACTTTATCTTTGTTAAAAATAATTTTAAAATCTCTTGCATCTTTAATATATGTACGGTATGATGTACGTATACTATGAGCAGGAGGTTGAATTTTATGACGAACACGAACATCACCAATCTGCGTAAAAACTTGTTTGAGTATATCGATCAGGCCATCACCTACAACGATGTCATCAACGTTAATACCAAAAAAGGCAATGCGGTTATCATGAGCGAAGAGGAATACAATGGTCTGATGGAAACGCTGCATATCTTAGCAGTTCCTGGCCTGACGGAATCCATCGTCGAGAGCGCGAAGGAGCCACTTGACAGCATGGCAAATGCGGATGATTTGGAGTGGTAGGGATGTATGAGGTCAAGCTGTCAAAACGCGCGCAGAAGGATCTGCAGAAGCTCAAGCAGAGCGGTTTATCCAAGAAGGCCAAGTCACTGGTCGATATCATGAAGGAAAACCCGTGGCAGAACCCGCCGCCCTATGAAAAGCTGGTGGGCGATCTGAATGGGTTTTACTCCCGCCGAATCAACGTCCAGCACCGGCTGGTGTACAAGGTATTCGAGGAAGACAAGGTCGTGGCGATCTACAGCATGTGGACGCACTATGAATGACCTTACAACTGAACAACGAAAGCGTCTATCTCATTTTGAGGTAGGCGTTTTTGTTTACCCAAAGTATGGAAAGCAGGTGAGCATATGGCCACAATCCAGACCGCAATCCGCATTTACAACGGAATGACGCCAGCCCTGAGGGGCATAACCAATGCCCTTAATATTGTGCTGAGCGGATTTCAATCTGTGGAGAATGCTTCACACAATATCATCGATACCTCCTGTATCATCAGTGCCCGCGCGGAACTGAACAAGGCGGAGATGGCCATCAATGATATTGAGAGAGCGATCAACAGCTCTGCTGAGGCACAACAGAACCTCAATGATAAATTCAGCGAAGGCGCGAAGGTGTCCAGTGGATTAGGAGGTAAAATCAAGCAGTTTGCAGCGGCGTATGGCGGCATCAAAGCAGTGCAGGGCGTGCTGAACACATCTGACCAACTATCGCAGACAACAGCGCGCCTGAACCTTATGAACGATGGGAAACAATCGACGTCAGAGCTGCAAAATATGATTTTTCAATCGTCCCAGAACTCCAGGAGCGACTATATGGACACGGCCGCTTTCGTCTCGCAGCTCGGCATCCGGTCAGGGGATGCATTTAAGGATAACAAAGAGACGGTCGCTTTTGCCAACCAGCTCAACAAGCAGTTTGTCATTGCTGGCGCATCTCAGGACGAGGTGCGCGCCGCACCCCACGCGGGTGCGTGGATTGAAATTATAATGAGTTTGACGGCGAGCGGCGGTATGTGATATCGCACCCCACTCAGGTACGCAGCTTGAAATAAAATGATTAGATCACGCATATATTTTCCAATAGCCAGTCGCACCCCACGCGGGTGGTGGATTGAAATAACGCGGGGCTACAAAACGGGCCGATTAATTCGCCGCACCCCATGCAGGTGTGTAAGTTGCCGTACTATAACAACGCGAAAAGAACTGACCGCTCACACAAGTGCACAACGTACAAATTGTTCTGTAACGATAGACGCAACAAATTTGCAAAGTTCAAAATGAATGCCGTCTAAACTCCTCAACGATCAGAAAGCAAGGCTCCGATAATATGTATTACATTCTCCATCGGTCTGCGGTCAAAGAGACACGTATACAGCGGGTACGAATCGGAGGGCAATAATGGCTGCATTCACAAATATCATCTCTCATCTGAATCAAATGCTCAATTCCGTCCTCTGGGGCCGGGGAATGCTCTTGTGTTTTCTGCTTGTCGGCCTGCTGTTCACCATTGGCACGCGTTTTTTCCAGGTACGATGGTTTCCCCAGTGGATGCGCCTGACGATCGGCAGCGTTCTGTCCCGCAATAGCCCCAAGAAAGACTTGTCCGCGCACTCCATCACACCGTTTCAGGCGCTTTCTACTGCGCTCGCCGCCGCCATCGGCACCGGCAATATCGTCGGCGTCGCGATTGCGCTCTCCACGGGCGGCCCGGGCGCGATCTTCTGGATGTGGGCCTCTGCGTTTCTCGGCATGATGACGAGCTTCGCTGAAAAAACGCTCGGGATCCGCTACCGCTACAAAGACGTTAAGAACCGCTGGGTGGGCGGCGCGATGGTCTATATGGAAAAGGGCCTGCACTGCAAATGGATGGCCTTGCTCTTCGCCGCGCTGTGCATCCCCGTTTCCTTCGGAATGGGCAATCTCTCCCAAAGCAACTCGATGGCGCAGGCGATGGAAAACGCCTTTGGCATTTCGCCGGCAATTACCGGGGGCGTTGCCGCCGTCCTCATTGGAATCATCCTCCTTGGGGGCATCAAGCGGATCGCCGGTGTGACGGAAAAGCTGGTTCCCATCATGGCAATTCTCTATCTGGCGGCGGGCTGTGCCGTTATTCTCCTCCATATCCGCCGTCTTCCACAGGCGCTCGGTACTATCTTTGCGGAGGCCTTTTCCATCCGTTCCGCCGCAGGTGGGGCGGCAGGCTACGGCATGGCGCGCGCGCTGCGCACCGGCGTTTCGATGGGTGTTTTTTCCAATGAGGCGGGGCTCGGCACCTCCGTCATCGTCCACTGTGACGCAGAAGTCAAGGAGCCGGTCGAACAGGGCATGTGGGGCATCTTCGAGGTGTTCGCCGATACCCTCGTTTGCTGCACTGTCACCGCACTTGCCATTCTGACGTCCGGCGTCTGGTCTCCTTCCTGTACGCAGAGCGGCACTGCTCTATGCGCTGCTGCGTTTTCCACTGTCTTCGGCGTGGCAGGAGAAAAATTTATTGCGGCTTCAATTGTCCTGTTTGCCTTTGCCACACTTATCGGCTGGTCCTATTATGGGGAGCGGGCCGTGTCCTATCTGCTGGGCGACCGGGCGGTGCCGTATTATAAAATTCTTTTTGCCGCCGTTGTCCTATTGGGCAGCACGGTAAAAATGGAGCTCGCCTGGAGCCTGTCTGACACCTTCAACGCTTTGCTGGCCATTCCAAACCTGATTGCCGTCACCATTTTAAGCCGCGAGGTATTCAAGCTGACCAGGGATTATGTCTGCCGCTATTTTCAAAAACCAAAAACAGACATCCGGCGCATAAAAGCCGCCGCTTCCGGCCATAACAGATGCAGAGGTAGTTGATGATAGAGCTCAATTTTTCACAGGGCACGAAAGGAATGGTAATATGGCTGATTCAAAACAGGAAGGCGGGCTCAATTCCCTTTTGAAAAATGACGCTGGAGTAAACGAGTATTTTCTCTCCCTTCCCAGCTTTGTGCGGGATAAGCTGCGTGGTTGCGGGAAACAGATCTCGACAGAGAAAGACTTTTATGAGCTGGCAGAGACCTTTGTGAGAGAAGAATCCTGATCCTCTGTAACTGCTATGGACGGCGGACGGCCCTTTTTAGGGCCGTCCTTTGTGTTGTAAAAGGCACCAGCGCCTTGAAAAGCCCTCATCGAAGTGGAAATATATTTGCTTCTATTTTTACGCATTGTTTATCTGTTTATCGGTTGTTTTTCTCAATGCAAAAGTATATACTAAAGGCTATAAATCAATAAAACGAGTGAGGTTTCTCTATGGACTTCGGCTTTTTAAAAATCGGTGCACTCAGCCCGCGTACCTGTGTGGCAAATCCGCAGCAAAACACAATTTATGCGCTTGCCGCCCTTCGACGGGCACGGGAGCAGGGCGTTCAGTTGGCCGTGCTGCCGGAGCTCTGCCTCTCCGGATATACCTGCGGCGATCTGTTTGGGCAGGATGCGCTGCTCGACAGCTGCGAACAGGCGCTGCACGGCCTTGCCGGCCAGACCAGGGAGATGGATATGGTCCTCGTCGTGGGAATTCCCTTGCGTGCAAACGGCTTTCTCTACAATTGCGCCGCCATATTGCAGCGGGGCAAAATCCTCGGCTTTGTGCCAAAAACCTATCTGCCGAATTATCAGGAATTCTATGAAAAGCGC
>DAWDUP010000172.1:0-3538 GCA_052346825.1 Candidatus Fimivicinus sp.
TCCTTTGGCGTCATATAAGGGTAGAATTCCGGCACATCGGGCAGGTAGCCGACCGAGAGGCTTTTCGGGCTCGACCCGAATCGGACAGGTTTTCCGCATACCGTGATCGTTCCATCGTCCGGCCGGAGGAAACCTGCGATCAGTTTCATCGTCGTGGTTTTCCCCGCGCCGTTTTTGCCGAGAAAGCCGTAGACGGAGTGCTCTGAGACTGCCATGGTGAGGCCGTCGAGCACTTTTTGGCCCCCAAAGCTTTTGGAAACACCCGTGAGGGTGAGGATGCTCATGCTTCCTTCTCCTTTCCGATGGTAAAATAGAGAATCGGCCCAATGATTCCTACAAAGAGGGAAACAATGATCCACAGTGCCCGGTTTCCGCAGCGGTACGTTTTATGCCGCAGGATATGGACGAGGGCCGCAATGGCAAGGCCCCATTCGATGAGCAGGATGGGAATCAAAAGGGGAAGATACTGTAAAAGCTCTGTCATGACGCTTCACTCCTCTCTGTTTTCAGTAGCAGCCTGGGTGAGCAGGCGGTGATATTGGCGCGTTTCCTCCGGCGTTTTTCCGTTGAGGATGACAACGCGGTCTTTTAAATGGATGGCGAGATAGGGTGGTTTGCCGTTATAGACGAAAAGCATGCTGTTCCCATAGCCGCCGAGGGAAAAGTGGCCGACAAGCAGGCTGCTGCTCCCAAAACCGTTGGTGCGCGTGCCTGTGGGAATATTCTGGATTTCCTCAATCTCCTGAATCTCGTCGAGCGCAAAGGCGTCGCTGTAGAGTGGGGCCTTGATCGTGACAATTCCGTTTTCGATCACAGGCGGAAAGGCCGCGGTGTCAAAGGCAAGAAAGATCGCAAACATGCCGATGAGCATTGCCGCGGCCAGGGCGGCGGTGACCACAGCGATCACCTTTGCCTTCGGGTTGCCCAAATTGATGGTGAAGCCGATGCCGAAACGCTTTTCCACATTAATGCGCGGATCGTTTGGGTTGTTATAAAAGCCGTGCAGCCAATAGACGTCGTCGTCCGCGAGCATGGGGCGGTCGGCAAGGGCGAGATAGCGGTTCTGCGTGTCGCGCACACTCTGGTAGGTGAAAAAGACGGCGCAGAGCACAACGATTAGGATGCTGATCATCAAGAGGAAGGAGGCGAGGGACGCCCCCGGATTCCTCGCGGGGATCAGAATCGCAGGCAGGCTCAGTGCCGCGCATACGTTGCCGATCATCACGCAGCAGATCGACCAGCGCCTGCGCCAGACACGGTTGCAGGCGAGATTTACCTCAGTGGATTCACAGAATACCTCTGTGGGCCGCGACAGATAGAGCCAGTACATAAACAGCCCGATCGCAGGGAAAATGAAGGCGAGCAGGGAGGACCACAGCGGAACCACGGTGTTTTTGCTCAGCCAGAGATACAGTGGCGCGGCGGATGCGAGCAGGAAGGCGGGCAGGAACCAAAGGGCGGAAACGGGCATTTTATTCTTCTCCCGGCTGACCTCCGTATCGATATGGACAGTGCGCACGCCGCCAACGAACCATTTGTTTTCCTGCTTGAGCGCATAAAGCTCTTGCATGCGCGCGGCGAAGAGCTTCGTGTAGGCGGCGATGCAGCCCATCATCCACACCGCGATGTAAAAGCTAAGCAGAGACATATAATCAGGGAGCCAGATCAGCGGCAGGGCTAGAAGCGCCGCAATCGTGCATAAAAGCAGCAATTGTTTCTGGTATTTTTTTACGATCGCCAGCACTGGCTCATCCTTTTGGTGGGCCAGTGGAAGCTTCACGCCGATGAGGATGTTTTTATTGGGCTTGGTTTCCATAAAAGCGGAAACTGCCAGCAATCCGGCAAAAATCAGGCAGACCGAAAAACCGAGCATGAATCTCACAACCTTTCTACACTGAAGAAACCTCTATCAGACACCCTGAGCGGTGGGGTGCAGCCCGCTCATCTGATCAAAAATTTGCCCGCACAGTGTCAGGAAATCCTGCTTCTCCATCCCCTTGAGGCCGGATTCCGCGATCAGGAGCGCAAGCTCCCCTTCCAGCTTCTCCTGGAATTCCCCGTCAAGCCGGACGGAAGGGCTGACCCGCGCGCCATGACGGCGGTCAATTTCGATATATCCCTCATTTTTAAGTGCGGTATAGGCCTTATTGACCGTCATCGTATTGACACCAACGTCCTGTGCGAGCTGACGGACGGTGGGGAGGCCTTCTCCAAGCTGCAATTCGCCGCGGCCGATGCCGAGCACGATCTGGTTGCGCAGCTGGACGTAGATGGGGGTTTCGCTTGCCATATCGAGCTTCAGGATCATAATGCTTCACCTCTTTTGTATTGTTTGTATTACTAAATATAATACAAACAATACAGATTGTCAATAGGAGAATTATTTTTGGGTATAAATTTCTGATTAACCAGCACGCTTTCTTTTGGTTCTTTGTGTCGAGCAAAGGAAATGAATGTGCGCAGGCGAAACTTCTGCACAAAGATTTATACATCCGCTGCCCGCTGGGCGCGATCAACTCAAATTACTTATGGAAGCTTACGGCGAAGCTCACACAGGCTACATGGGCTTACTTGGCCTCTATGGGTGGCTGCCTTCCAGAGCAGACAAAAACGCCCTGACTTTGTGTTTTAAAAAAACTTGAAAAATCCGCTGGGGCTTACTATAATAAAATGCACGAGTATCTGTAAATCAATCCCCGGAAAGGCGGTTTTTTGAGATGGCAGAGCAAAAGAAAATGGTGGAGGAAATCACCTCTATGGAGGAGGATTTCGCCAAATGGTACACGGACGTGGTCAAAAAGGCGGAGCTTGCCTCCTACTCCTGCGTGCGCGGCTGCATGGTGGTGCGCCCTTACGGCACGGCGCTGTGGGAGAATATCCGCGATAACCTCGACGGGCGCTTCAAAGCGCTGGGGCACGAGAATGTGATGATGCCCCTGTTTATCCCGGAAAGCCTGCTGGAGAAGGAGAAGGATCATGTCGAGGGCTTTGCGCCGGAGGTGGCGTGGGTCACCCACGGCGGCACGGAAAAGCTGCAGGAGCGGCTCTGCGTGCGGCCGACGAGCGAAACGCTCTTCTGTGACCACTATGCGCAGGTGATCCACTCCTACCGCGACCTGCCCAAGCTCTATAACCAGTGGTGCTCCGTGGTGCGGTGGGAGAAGACGACGCGCCCGTTTCTGCGCACGATGGAATTCTTCTGGCAGGAGGGGCACACGATGCACGAAACCGCAGAAGAGGCGGTGGAGGAAACGGAGCGCATGCTCAACGTCTATGCCGATTTCTGCGAGCATGATCTGGCGATCCCTGTCGTCAAGGGCAGGAAGACGGATAAGGAAAAATTCGCCGGCGCGCAGGCAACCTATACGATCGAAGCGCTTATGCATGACGGAAAGGCACTCCAGAGCGGCACGAGCCATTATTTCGGCGACGGATTCGCCCGCGCGTTCGGGATCCAGTTCACCGGCCGGGACAATACCCTCCAGTATCCACATCAGACCTCCTGGGGCATGTCCAGCCGTATCATCGGCGCAATCAT
>DAWDUP010000172.1:3548-4371 GCA_052346825.1 Candidatus Fimivicinus sp.
ACGCACGGCGATAACAACGGCCTTGTTTTGCCGCCCGCCGTTGCGCCCGTGCAGGTTGTCATCCTGCCGATTGCGATGCATAAGGAGGGCGTGCTCGACAAGGCGATGGAGCTGAAAAACAGCCTTGCAAAGACTTTCCGCGTCAAGGTGGACGACAGCGACAACTCTGCGGGCTGGAAATTCGCGGAGTATGAGATGAAGGGCGTGCCGCTGCGGCTGGAGATCGGCCCGAAGGATATTGCCAACAACCAGTGTGTGCTTGTGCGGCGCGACAACCGCGAGAAGACGTTCGTCTCCCTTGACCATCTCGAGGCGGCCATCAAAGAGCAGCTTGAGGCGGTGCGCGCCGGGCTCTGTGAAAAGGCGCTCGCTCGCCGCGAGGAGATGACCTACAGCGCAAAAACGCTCGAAGAACTCATCGACATTGCGGAGCACAATCCCGGCTTCATCAGGGCCATGTGGTGCGGCGATCTCGCCTGTGAGGAACGGCTCAAGGAGGAGGCGGGCGTTACCTCCCGCTGCATCCCCTTTGAGCAGGAGCAGCTTGCGGACACCTGCGTCTGCTGCGGAAAGCCCGCGAGGCAGATGCTCTACTGGGGCAAGGCGTATTGACAGAGTTCAGACCTCAGACATCAGCTTTCAGATATTCCAACGCCCACGGTATTGATACCGTGGGCGTTGCAGCTTGTCGATCAAGTCTAAGAAAAGAAAAAAATGCACAAACAAGCATGGTTTCTGATCGCTTTCGTAACCGGTATCTTTATGCGTCGCTGGGCGCTGTCGGGAGGCCGAGGCAGCACCCGCAGCAACTCTTCTGCGTGGC
>DAWDUP010000173.1:0-2638 GCA_052346825.1 Candidatus Fimivicinus sp.
CCTCACGAGCCACGCAGTGAGCAAAGCGCTATGCTGCCTTGGCCTTCCGTCAGCGGTTATGCTGACAAAGGCAGGGTGTGAGAAGTGTTTTGTGGTTATATTTGATCGACTGCGCAACAGGCCACTGTGAGAAAATTACGGTTTCACTTAAGGCAGCGTGAAAAGTTCTCTGAAGGCCAAGACAGCGCCTAGCGACGCCGGTGCCAAAAACGATTAAAAAATGCTTTTTGTGCACTTTTTCATCTTTTAGACGTTATCGACAACCTGCCGGACGCTGTTGCATGCAACAGCGTCCGGTTTTTGAAGTTGCAAAATTTTTAAAATCCCCGTACGGAAAATTGAAATTCTGTCGTGCTCTCAAAGGGCTCGCCCGCACGAAAAACGCAGGAGGGAAAATCCGGCTGATTGGGCGTATCGGGATAATACTGCGTCTCCAGGCAAAAGCCTGTGCGGCGCGCGACGGGCTTCCCGCCCTTGCCGGGATGGCCCTTGAGGAAGTTGCCAGTATAGAGCTGCACGCCGGGCAGGTCTGTCAAAACGCGCATCACGCGGCCGCTCTGAGGTTCATACACCTCACCCGCTTCGCGCAGCGTTCCATCCCAATGGTCAATACAAAAATTATGGTCATAGCCTGCGCAGGACGCAATCGGTGCATAATCCGAATCGATCCCTCCCCCAATCGCCTTCGGCTCGAGGAAATCAAAGGGCGTTCCATCCACATCGCGCAATTCGCCCGTGGGAATATTGCGCGCGTCCGTGGGTGTAAAATGGCTCGCGTTCAGCCGCAGGATGTGCCCGGTGATTTCTCCCGCGTCATAGCCGCCAAGATTGAAATATGCATGGTTCGTCAGGTTCAAAACAGTATCCTGATCGGAAACGGCGGAATAGTCGATGCGCAGCGCGTTTTCCTGTGTGAGCATATAGGTCACACGCGCCGTCACCCGGCCGGGAAATCCATGCGCGCCGTCCGGGCTTTCATAGACCAGGCGCAGCGCGCTGTCTCCCAGCGGCTGCGCATCCCATACCGCGTGGGAGAACTCACCGCCGCCGTGCAGGCAGGTGGTTTTCTTCTCATTCTTCGTAACATGATATTCGTCGCCGTTGAGGGAAAAGGCGCCGTCCGCGATCCGGTTTGCATAGCGCCCGACCAGCATTCCCTGGTAGTCGGAGTATTTTAAATGTCCCTCCAGCGTATCGAAGCCGATCAAAACATCCGCTAAAACACCGTCCCGATCCGGCATATACAGCCTGTTGAGTGTGCCTCCATAGGTCAGTATTTCCGCGCGCGCTCCATTTTGGTTTTCGATCGTATAGCAGTCTACCGGCCTGCCGCCGGGCAGCGTGCCGAAAAGTGTTCTTGTAATGCTCATTGCAGACGCTCCCTTATGAAAAATTGGGTTCCCGGTTGATTATAGAGTACGGCGTTCCCCCTTGTCAACCATGGACGGGCGCTCCCTCTAAAATACCAGTCGGTATGGGCTTCGCCACCTGCGGGTTGTAAAAGCGCCCGTCCGGCTTTGCTGAAAACGCAAAGCCGGACGGCATATGGAAGGAGTGATTTGTAAGGAGGCGTTTGCCTCTCATCCCTGATGAAGAACATGAGCGAAAAATACGCTTCTATAAGATGCCTTTCAGCGCCGGGAGTTCTCCGGCTGATTGGCGTGGCACATCCCGGAAGAAGGGCACTGCGCACAATTGCATCCGCAGGAGGAGCTGCCCTTTTTCCTGTCCCGGAAGAGCTTGATGAGAATCAGGACCACTGCTGTAGCAACCAAAAGCCCTATTAGGAGCGTTCCCCAGTTCGCAGCAAGAAAACTGAACATACCTGCATCTCTCCTTTCTCATATTAAATCATAAAAAGAATATAACGCTGCTTTAAGCCACAACCTTCGCCTTCAGGACATTGCTCTCCCTGTAGGGCCGCAGCAGTAGGAACAGGAAGAGCGCCACGAGCGCAAACGCTGCAATCGAACCGATCACATTTCCGCTGCCGGTAAAGAGCAGCCCCAGCTGATAGACAACCAGGGAAATCGCATAGGCGAAACCGCACTGATAGCCAATGGCGAACCAAGTCCATTTTGCGCTGTTCATCTCTCGCCTGATCGCGCCGATTGCGGCGAAGCAGGGTGCACACAGTAGATTGAAGATCAGGAAGGAATAGGCCGAGAGAGGCGTAAAGGCAGCGCGCACATTGGCCCAGACCTGCCAGCCGTTTTCCGCAACCTCCTCAAACCCGCCGAAGAGAACGCCGAAGGTGCCGACCACATTCTCCTTTGCGATCAGGCCGGTAATCGAGGCGACTGCTGCCTGCCAGGTACCCCAGCCGAGCGGTGCAAAAATCCAGGCAATTGTGTTTCCGATGGCCGCGAGGATACTGCTCTCCATCTCCACCATGCCAAAGGAGCCATTGGCCCATCCGAACGAGGAGGTAAACCAGACCAGAATCGTGGCGAGCAGAATCACAGTACCGGCCTTTTTGATAAACGACCATCCGCGCTCCCACATGGAGCGAAGTACATTACCCACCGTGGGCCAGTGGTAAGCGGGTAACTCCATCACAAATGGTGCAGGATCGCCCGCGAACATTTTGGTCTTTTTGAGCATGATGCCCGACACGACGATTGCGAAAACGCCAATG
>DAWDUP010000173.1:2648-4312 GCA_052346825.1 Candidatus Fimivicinus sp.
ATGAAATAGGCGCTCGGCGCAACCCACCATGCGCCGCCGAAGAGCGCACCCGCAATCAGGGCAATGATCGGAAGCTTTGCGCTGCAGGGGATAAACGTCGTCGTCATAATCGTCATCTTGCGGTCGCGGTCGTTTTCAATGGTACGCGAAGCCATAATGCCGGGCACGCCGCAGCCGGTGCCGATCAGCATCGGAATGAAGGATTTGCCGGAAAGGCCGAATTTGCGGAAGATGCGATCCATGACAAAGGCGATACGCGCCATATAGCCGCAGGCCTCAAGGAATGCAAGGAACAAAAACAGCACCAGCATCTGCGGCACAAAGCCGAGCACCGCACCTACACCGGCGATGATGCCATCGAGGATCAGGCCCTGCAGCCAGTCTGCGCAATTGATTGCCTTCAGGCCCTTTTCTACTAGGCCCGGAATGCCGGGCACCCATACGCCATATTCAGCGGGATCAGGCTCTTCTATTTTTGAGGCTTCCAGATAGCCATTGTAATCAACGGGAATTTCTTTTTCCACATTGCCGTTATCGTCATACAGCATAGCGGTCGCCGTCAGATCCGTTGCATTCGCTGGATCGAGCCCCGCCTTTTCCGCCGCCGACTCAAAGGCCTCCACCTTTGCGCCGGGAACCACATAGGCCTCAGCCGCCTCCTCATATGCAGAAGAACCGATGCCAAACAGATGCCATCCGTCGCCAAAGACGCCGTCGTTTGCCCAATCCGTCGCCCAGCCGCCGACTGTGGTGACGGAAACGAAATAGACAACAAACATAACCGCCGCAAAAATCGGCAGCGCCAGCCAGCGGTTTGTGACGATCTTATCGATTTTATCGGAGGTGGAAAGTCTGCCTGCACTCTTTTTCTTGCAGCAGCCTTTGATGATGGAGGCGATGTAGAGATAGCGCTCATTGGTGATGATGCTCTCTGCATCGTCGTCCAGCTCTGCCTCCGCAGCCCTGATATCCTCCTCAATATGGTCGAGCACCGCTTTGCTGAGCTTTAACTGCTCGAGCACCTTCTCATCGCGCTCAAAAATCTTGATCGCATACCAGCGCTGCTGCTCGGCGGGCATGCCGTGCACCGCAGCCTCCTCGATGTGTGCGATTGCATGCTCTACAGCGCCGCTGAAGCTGTGCTGGGGGATCGTCTTCGTCCCCTGCGTGGCACGGATCGCCTCTTCGGCCGCTTCCATGATGCCGGTTCCCCTGAGTGCGGAGATTTCCACCACCTTGCAGCCAAGCTGGCGGGATAGCTCATCAATATAGATTTTGTCGCCGTTCCTGTTCACCACATCCATCATATTAACGGCCACGACCACCGGAATTCCCAGCTCGGTGAGCTGTGTGGTCAAATACAGGTTCCGCTCCAGGTTGGTGCCGTCGATAATATTCAGGATCGCATCGGGGCGGTCGTTGATCAGATAATTGCGCGCCACGACCTCCTCCAGCGTATATGGCGAGAGGGAATAGATGCCCGGAAGGTCCATAATGACAACATTTTCATGCTTTTTGAGCTTGCCTTCCTTTTTTTCCACCGTTACGCCAGGCCAGTTTCCCACAAACTGATTGGATCCCGTCAATGCGTTAAACAGGGTTGTTTTGCCGCTGTTCGGGTTGCCTGCCAGGGCAATTCTGATATCCATTGCAATTCTCCTTTT
>DAWDUP010000174.1:0-3909 GCA_052346825.1 Candidatus Fimivicinus sp.
GAACGCTGCAAATTCACTGCGCCCAAAATAGCTCTCTGAAGGCCAAGGCAGCGCCTAGTGGCGCTGGCTCCGAAAACGATCAGAAACCATGCTTTTTTATGCACTTTTTTCTGCTCTTAGACTTGATCGATAAGCTGAGCCGCCGGAGACATTTCGTCTCCGGCGGCCTTCGTTATTGATCAGTGCGGCAGCATGGGGATCAGAAGCGACATGCCATAGGCAAAATCATTGTATTCTCCGAAATCGTAATAGGAGGGCGAGGCCACGCTGAACAATAAAATGGAAAGCACGATCCAGACGATTGTAAGCACAGTGCCAGCGATAAAGCCAATCAGCGCCCATTTGCCAATTGAGTGAGCACACAGCGGCTTTTGATCCTTCCAGACGAGAAAAAGAATGAAACCAATAATGGGGAAGAAAAAGGAGAGTACATTATAGCCGGCACTGGGACGATCCTGCTGCTGATCATACGGCTGCTGACCATAGCCATAGTTATAATATTGATTCTGATACGGGGGCTGCTGGTTTTGATAGGGCGGCTGCGCACCGGCAGGCGGCGCGGGCGGGGTAACGGTAACGCCGCACCGCGAGCAGACAACGGCATTGTCCGCCAAAGGGGCACCGCAATTTCTGCAATACATAGAAACGCTCCTTTCTGCTTTCTAATATTATTGATTACTCAAATATCCCTTTGCATGTATCATAGCATGCACGGAACAGAAATTCAACTGGTTTTACGCGATTCCAGCAGCTATTTGCCGAAAATGGACGGTTTTTAGCCGCCCACAAACACAAATATTTCGGTTTGCCTTACCATCCACTGATCCCGCCGCGCTGCAAGGCTCCTACGAGCTTTTCCCGCAGCGGCGCGTATTGCGGCTCCAATGTATCGAGAAGCTCCTTGACGCGTTGGCGGTGCGTCGCGCCGTCCGCCGGGCATCGGCTTTTGACAACCGGAAGCTGTTTGCGTTCCACGAGAGAGGCGATTTCCCGCTCCCGGCTGAAGATGAGCGGGCGGATCATCGTAAGCTTCTTGCGCGAGAGGTAGGAGACCGGGGAAAAGCACTCGACCACCCCGCCGCCGAGCAGGTTCATCATCAGCGTTTCCGCCGCGTCGTCCATATGGTGGCCGAGGGCGATTTTGTTGCACCCGGCGGCCTTCGCCTCATCGTGCAGCATGCCGCGCCGCATCCGGGCACACAGGCTGCACGGATTTTTTTCTTTGCGCGTTTCAAAGATGATCGTGCCGAGCTCCGTGCGCCGCAGGCGGTATTCGATTTCGAGTTCTCTGCAAAGCTGTTCAATAGGGGAATAATCCGTTTCGATCCCACCGAAGCAGGGGTCGAGCGTGACGGCCACGAGCTCGAACCGGGCTGGACAAAAGCGGCGCAGGGCGCTCATCCCCGCGAGCAGGGCGACGCTGTCCTTCCCGCCGGAAACGCCCACGGCGATCCGGTCCCCTTCTTCAATCATATGATAGCGGTCGATTGCGCATCGCATCTGGCCGAGTAATTTTTGCATGACAGGCCCCTTTCGGAGAAATAATGGTCGTTAAATCCGATCCGGCGAATCGCTCCGCCCGGCGAGATAGTCGAGGGATACGTCGAATAAGTCTGCAAGACGAAGGAGAACAGAGAGGGTTGGTTCGTGTTTCCCTGCCTCATAAGCTTGATAATGCCGTTCAGAAATGTGTATTTTGGCCGCAACCTCAATTTGAGTCATTCCTTTTTCTTTTCGAATCATTCTGAGACGTTCTGAAAACTTCATTTTTAAATTCTCCAATCAAAAAATATAAAGTTACCCTTGACACGTTGTATTTATCGTGATAAAATACATGTATCACGATAAATACAACGTGTTTAATGTTTAATATTAAAAAAGGAGAAGTGTATTATGCCAGACGTCCTCAGTCGCTTTTATTGCGGCAACCTTCGCCCTGCCGACAAAGAAGTCCTGCCCCAATCTCCCTATGCGAAATGCGCCGGTGACCTTGAACGCTGCGCAGAAAAGCTGGAGCAATGTATAGGAGCGCAGGAGAAGGCGTTGTTTCGAAAATATGTAACCCTCGACGGGAGACTTGACAGCATCGAAGTGGAGGAATATTACATCGACGGCTTTTGCACCGGCGCGCAGATCATGCTGGAAATCCTCACGCGCCAGAGCGAAAATCTGCGGCCCTTCGATTGAGGATACATGGCTGGTATTTTATCTATTATACTGTATTTCCTTCTAAAATGGCAAGCCTTGCGTATGTATGCGTTTCGCTGGCGCGACTTGCGCAATTATATTCTGATTTTTGATCGGCAAGCTGAGGCGTTCTGAAAAACGCATGGTTTCATACGGTGCAATTCGTCCGTTTTCCTTTTTCATATCCTGTGCGTATTCTCGTCCTTTTTGGGAAAAATAGAGTGTAAATTTCCGGGCGTTTTTCTGTCCGGCAAAGGACGGGATTTTTTTGAAACGGGACACCATACGGCGCGTGCGGCCGCGCGGACTAAAAAAGCAGATCGAAAAGGACCTTTTCTCTCTTCGGAAGGCCTATGCAAAAGCACTTCGCGCCCATGATGATACCGCGATGGGCGAATGGCTGTGCGATAATTTTTATCTGCTTGAGCGGGAGGGACGGGGTGTAGTCTCCCAGCTCAAAACAGCGCCGCCCCTCCCGCTCGACGAGGATGGAACCGTGAGGATTTATGCGCTGTGCCTGCACGCGGTGCGGGACAGTGTGAAGCTATCTGAGGAAACACTGGAAAACAGCCTGCGCGAAGCGGGCTTGTGCGGTGTGGAGGTGGAACTGCTGCCGCTTTTCCTGCGTGTTGCACTGTTGCATACCGCCCGCCTCAGCTGCGAGGAAACGGGCGAAGCAGCAGTTCATATGCTAAGCTTCGCAGTTCTTAAGCTGCGCGCCCTGCAGGATTGGGACTTCGACGCGCTTCTGGAGGCTTTGAGCCCGGTGGAACAGATTCTCGCGCAGGATCCGGCGGGCGTCTATCCGGAGATGGACGAGGCGACGCGGTTTCGTTACCGCCGCCTGATCGCACAGGCAGCACGCAGGGACGGCATCACAGAGCAGGAGGCAGCGCTGGAGGCGCTTCACCGGGCGCAGAAGGGGGAAACACCTCAGGAGCGCCATGTGGGAGCATGGCTGCCGGCCGGGCCTTCCTATCAAAGGCGCGGCAGAAATGCCCTGTTTATGGAAGCGTTTTTTCCGCTGGTGGTCACCGTATGTATTGCTGTTTTGGCGCACGCATGGTATCTGATCCCGCTTTTGTATCTCCCGGTTTGGGAAATCCTTCACTTTCCGATCGAGGCGGCGTTTTCACGCGGCGTTGCGGTGCAGCCAATGCTGCGGATGAATCTGGAGGCCGGCATTCCGGAGGAAGGGGCAACGCTAATTACCGTATCGACCCTGCTTCCCAGCGCTCCCCAGGCACGCAAAATGGGCCGGCATCTCGAGCAGCTCTGGCGTACGAATGGGCGCGGAAGCGTGAAAATCTGCGTGCTTGCCGATCTGAAGGGCGCGCACTCGCCTGTCATGCCGCAGGATGCCTCCGATATTGCGGCCAGCAAGCGGGAGATTGAGCAGCTCAACCGCAGGCATGATGGCGGCTTTGTCCTGATCGTGCGGGAGCGTACCTATTCCCGTACGCAGGGGGAATACACAGGCGAGGAGCGCAAACGCGGCGCGATCGAAGCGCTGGTGCGGTATCTCTGCGGGGAGGATGTTTCCTTTCGCACCCTCTGCGGCGACACGGACAATCTGCGCCGGATGAAATATATCCTCGCGCTCGACGCAGATACGGTCCTGCCGCTCGACGCAGCGTCCCAGCTGGTGGCGGCGGCGCTCCACCCGCTTAACAGACCGGTGATCGACGAAAAAAGGGGCGTTGTCACACAGGGCTACGGTAT
>DAWDUP010000174.1:3919-4303 GCA_052346825.1 Candidatus Fimivicinus sp.
ATCCTCGTGCCTCGTGTGGAAACAGAGCTTACCTCTGCGGGAGCAACGGGTTTCTCGCGCGTGATGGCGGATGCGGGCGGTCTGGTAGCCTATGATACCGCCGCTTCCGAACGGTACCAGGATTTCTTCGGACGCAGTATTTTTTCGGGCAAGGGCTTGATCGATATTTCCGCGTTTTATCAGGTCTTGCCGGGCGCGTTTGAGCCAGAGTGCGTTTTGAGCCACGATATTCTGGAGGGTGGATTCCTGCGAGCGGGCTTTGTCAGCGATGTGCAGGTAGCGGATGGGTTCCCGGGGCGCGAGGGTGCGTTTCTTGACCGGATGCATCGCTGGGTGCGCGGCGATTGGCAAAACCTTCCTTTTCTTTTCAAAGGGAAAAAGGGG
>DAWDUP010000175.1:0-1267 GCA_052346825.1 Candidatus Fimivicinus sp.
GGGGCTAAACTGAGAAAAATCCAGTACAGATCATAAATAAGATCATTTAAGGAAAAGGGAGAAGTAAAAATGAGAAAATGGAGTCGAGTTTTTATCAGCGTACTTTTATTGGCCAGTATTTTTTGTTCGAGCGGCGTGTGGGCAGTGAAAGGGTCGGAAATTGTTTCGAGAGACCCGTATGAGGAGCTTCACAGGGAAATTGAGGAAAAGATAAAGGATATCTATTGCAATTACTCCTCTCAGGCGGCGTCTGTCCGGGCTGAGATAAGGAACAGCGTAGAAACAAAAGGTATCGTATCTGATGAAGTGAGCTGGGCTGTGCAGCCGTTGGAAAGAGAAATGCAAATGATACAGCAGGACTATAAAAGCGAGATGAAGGAAATGCTGGAATCCTATGGAGCTGTTTGGCTGGAAGATGATTCGCCATCGTTATTATCAGATGCAGGGCAGGTACAGACAGATTCAAATGTTGCTTATATGTCAACGACAAAAGAATTTTGCTATATCGCCGCTTTCTATGCCACTACGTTTTTAAATGATATGTGGGGAGACTATGATTTGGTTTCCATGGAGATGAAGGATGATAACGGATGGAACTGGAATAAAATATCTGTAACAGCATATTTTAATAATTATACAATGTCGGATTCTACTATGACAGAAATGGGAGAGGCTAATCAGTATCATATCATTTCCGGAACACATGTATCTGCCCGAACTGATTTTTGGAATGGATGTATTTTTAATGTGAGAGATCAAACAACAGGAAATGCAATACTAGGAAATACATATGGCCTTTCGGATTTGCTTCTGATAGGTTGGCTGCAGACGCGTGGAACAAGCCGAGTTAATTATGTAAGGGCAGATTTTGAACATAACTTTAAAAGATTTATAGTTAGTAGTGTTTCTGTGTCTGGAGCAGATATTAAGAATTTTAATTTGAATGTAACTTATAGCAGAGAGAGCATGCGGTGGACTCGTACTGCGGGTTCCAAGAGGGCTGAAATTCCTGCATCCTAATGTTCAAGGCAACTCTTATAAGAGATCAAGGGGGAAGAAAGTTGTATACAGAAGTAAAGCTATTGATCGCGGGCTGTATCTTTGTTCTGAGCAGCGCTGTTATGTTAGGTGCTAGCATTATTGCAAACGGATCTGTTTTAGACATTCTAGCGCTGTTTTTAGGCGCTATAGGACTCCTATTTGTGATTATCTCGCTTTTTCTCCATGGAAGAGATAACAATAGAAAAGACAATCGTGATGACAATTT
>DAWDUP010000175.1:1277-2760 GCA_052346825.1 Candidatus Fimivicinus sp.
TGTCTTTGATGTGGTAGTCGTTTCTAGAAGCAGTATTGCTGATTTTAATTTAAGTGTTTCATATAGTAATGGGCGAGGCGGTTAATTTAGAACATCCGAATCCAGATTGGCAGATATTCCAAGTAGATATTGATTTCCTAAATGCAGGGGAATAGGTGATGTGAATTTGTTTAAAGAAATAAAAGAATTGATCGTCGGATCAGTCCTCACGCTCAGCGGCGCTGTATTGATGATAGGCGGAGATGAGACCATTATCATCGGAGCGGTAATCGGAGTGCTGGGCTTGGCACTGTTACTCAAATTGTTTGCGTCCGGTTATCACGGCTGCTCCGATAAGGAAGAATCCGATTTGCAGGAAGAGCAGGAAAAAATGAATCGAATGGATCAAAATTCTGAAAACAGAGAAGAAGACCAGAGGAACTGAAAATGCTGGGCTTTGATCAGAGCGGCTAAAAGGAAGAGGGATCCATCCCCAAAGGTTGTGATAAAAGTTCAGTGGATGTTAATGATACGGGCGCGTTGCAGACCGACTCATTCTGCAACGCGCCCGTATGTGTTGTATCAAAGAAATTCTGTGCGGCTACGGCCAGATATCGTCCGGGTCCACCCCGTAAACCTGCACCACATCGAGATACTCGCTGTTGGCCAGATCCTTGACCGTGACAATCTTCCCGCCGTCAGAATCGAGATCGAGCCCGGCGGACATATACGCTTCCCATACGAGGTGTGCGCACTGTGTGCCGCTGATATCCTCCTGAAATTTGGAGGTGAAAATCCCCGCCACCAGGTTATACGGGATGCCTGCGAGATGCTCGTTGGCAAACGCGACGGCCTGTGCGGCCTTGTCCCTGAATTCCGCCTTGGGGCGCAGGATCATGACGGTCGGCCAGTCACGCCAGCCGTTCACGCTCTGGTAGGAGGAATCCACGCCGAGGGAGATCGCCTCCAGCGTCTGCCCCGCCGCCGCATCGGTGACGAGAGCCGCATGGCCGTGCCGCCAGCCAAAGGAATGCATAGAGCGCGTCAGGATGATGTCGCCGTCGCGCAGGGGCGCGAGGGAAAAACCGTAAATCCGGCTGCCAGTTTCATCCGTCAGGCTTTCCTGGTAGGCAGTCAGGGAAATTTGTTTGCATGTAATATGAGGCTCGCGGAAGAAATCCTCCTGAGCTTGAAGGATTTTTCCCCTCCCGTCCGGCAGAAGCAGCAGGTCCTGTACGGCTGGTTTCCCGAGCCCGGTCTGCCGGTAGAGGCTGTCATAATCTTTGTCAGACAGGGCTCCCTTTGCCAGAACCGGGCTTAAATCCGCTTTGGCACCAGTTGGGGAAACGTGGTCACGTGGCTCTGCGGCGGCATTGAGCAGAAAGGTGAGCAGGAAAAAGAGCGCGACGCAGCCGAGCGGGATCAGCGTCCATTTTAAGATGCGTCTGATTGTTTTTCTCATGTTCCGCACTCCAAATTAAAAATCCAGCCCCTATTATAACAC
>DAWDUP010000175.1:2789-4300 GCA_052346825.1 Candidatus Fimivicinus sp.
GGGTAGTTCGGTATAATCGAAGGCAGATTTGAATTTTTAGGATTGTGAGAGCAACTATGAAACAGGAATTTATGAATTATAATGGAAAGCGTCTGAGAAATGATCTCGCGTCGGGTGCAATCACGGCGATGTCTATCCTGCCCTTTGCTCTGGCCTTCGGCGCGCTCGCAGGGCTTGGGATGCCGGCGGGAATCATCGCCGCCATAGCAGCGGGCTTGTTGGCCGTGCTTGTCCCAGGGCGTGTGCTGTTTTTTGCGGGACCAACCTGTATGATATTTCTGGTCTTCTCCGCCTGTGCGGGACGTTACGGTATGCCGGTTGCGTTGACGGCTTCCCTTTTCGCAGGCGTGCTTGTATTTATTGCGCTGCTGTGCAGGGCGGACAGACTGCTGCATCATATCCCCGCGCCGGTTGCGGGCGGCTTCACCATCGGCGCGGCGTTGGTCATGACAATTTTGCAGACAAACAATTATTTCGGCATCAATGCCGTCGGCGTCAGCGCGGTAGACATGCTGCTCTCCTACCGGAGCTTTGGCTTCCATGCGAATTGGCGGACCGTGCTCTATGGCACGATCGTGCTGGTGCTGATGATTACGTATCCGCGCAAATTCAAAAAGCTCCATAAAATCGTCCCTGCTCAGTTTGTGAGCCTTGTCATCGCACTGGGGCTGCACCTTTGCCTGGTGCCGTCGGCTGCCGATTCCCCGATTCTAGAGGCCGGCTCTTTTGCGTACACGCTGTCTGGATCAGGGGGGCTTCTCTTTGACGGTTTCGCCGTAACGCCGGTGGGCGGGCTGATCCTTTCCTCCATCGCGATCGCACTCTCGATCCTCGTTTGCAGCGGTATGCCCCAGCAGAAGCAGGAGAGACAGACTGGCAAGGCGCTTTTGCTAGGCGCAGGCAATATCGTTTTGCCGCTTTTCGGCGGAATGCCGGTTGGCGCCGTGCAAGAAAAGGAGGAGAAGATCACACGTGTTGCACCGCTTTTCTCCAGTGCGCTGATGCTGATTGCCATACTGCTGCTCGGCAGTGTGTTTGAGCGGATTCCGCTCTCCGTTCTGGCGGTGATCCTGATCGTGACGATGTGGGAGAAGCTCGATTTCAAGGCGCTGAAAACGGTGTTCGGCAGCAAAAAGCCTGTGCCGATCCTCCTGTTTTTCCTGTGCGCGGCGGCAACGGTTTTTATTGAACTGCCCTATATTGTGCTCCTGCTCGGAGTGGTTACGGCCTGCGCGGCGCTGAGAGCACGGTTGCAGAAGAAAAAGGCGTAAAAGAGTGAATGCCTGAGAAAACGGCGGTTGGCTTCCACAGAATGTGCAAAGCTTTTGTTCCACGGCGGCCTTTTTCGGAAGGCCGCTGTTTGCTTTCTGCAATTAAATCGTGTATACTAGACGAAAAGATCATTTCTTTTTTGGAATAGATTTTTTCTGACTGAGGCTCAAATTGCAGCAGGCTGCAATTTGCCTTGCATGGAAAGGACGGTAATCCAAATGGTTTTGACAGTCGATATC
>DAWDUP010000176.1:0-4269 GCA_052346825.1 Candidatus Fimivicinus sp.
GCCGGCGCTCAACGCAGAATTGTGGGAAGTGCTGTTAAAGCTGCTGGAAACACAGGATTATGAAATCATCTGGATCAAAGGTCACGCCGGACATCCGGAAAATGAACGCTGCGATCAGCTGGCGGTAGCACAGTCGCAAAAATACCATTGAATCTGGTTAGCATCGGTCAGCGCCGTCCGGCAGATGCCCTCAAAACCGTTGTTGCCCCTGTTTATCAATGCTGTTATCGTTAAAGCAATCAAGCCTTTCCTGTGAGCCCGGCCCATAGGAAAGGCTGATATTTTTATGCATCAAAGGCATCACGAGGCAAGCCTTGCTTGCCTTCCTTTCTACCCCAAATCATCTGACGGCTTTCTTACGGCTGCTGCGTAACAGGCTTTTCCTCGCTTTCATGTTCGATTGAAATAAAGTGATTGCGCGGCGCATACGCCCATCGCATTTCAAACACTTTTACCGCGCCAACCGGCACATAAAGCTGTCCGCGATGCCCGCGGAAGACGGGTGCGTCGAGCCTAAGCTCACCGGAATCGGTCTGCGCAATATCGCTTCCCTCCGTAACGGTAAGGGAGTGGCCGTAGACCTCCATAAACGCCTGCCCTTTGGTCTTCTCCACAGAACCGCCGATAAAAGCGATCAGGCTGGCGAGCGGCACAAACCAGACGCCATCTTTTTCCTCGCACGGTGTATCCGCCTGGCAGAGCCCCGGGTCCATGCCCTTGAAGAGCAGCCTGGTCCGGTTATAAATGGGCGCGAGTGCATGGGGAAGAATACTGTCCCGCTCCTTGTCGATCACGCATTGATCCACGATCCTGCCATCGTCCAGCACAGAGGTAAGGGTAACACGGCGGCCGTCCACCTCGACGACGGCGACCATTGCCCTGTTCTCCTCGTGCGGATAATAGGCCGCGTGCCACACCTTTGCCAGCGTCCGCGAGCCGGGCGGGTTCTGATTGGAATTGCCAAGCATGTAGTGGATCGTTCCCTGAGAGGGGCGGTCGAACAACTCCTCGTTTTTCAGCGGGAAACTGCGGGAAAAATTATGTTCATGGCCGGAAAAGACGATGTCGAACAGCTCGAAGCCCTCCCGCATCGTGGGATATGCATCGTAATTTTGGCAATCCGCACCGGAATAGCAGATCGGAAAGTGATAAGACCCAAATTTCCAGGTCTGGCGGCAATTTTTCAGGTCCTGAACGACCCATGCATTGACATCCTCCGGTCCGTTCACTCCCAATACATTAAAATGGGCGTTTCCATAGTCAAAGGCATAGTTCTCCGTTTTCCAGCCATCCGGGCCATTGTGTGGATAGGAGCCCTCAAATTGTCTGCAAAAAAACTCCGCCGGCTCCGAATAATACCGGCCTACGTAATTGTGGTAATCTTGGAATCCCCTGGTGTCATGGTTCCCTTCCGTCATCATAAAGGGAATATGTTCCGCGATCCCCTCCAGGCCGCTGAATGCCCCATTCCACTGCACCTCGTGCTGGCCGCAGTCCGTATTGTCCCCTCCCGTCAGGATAAAACGGGCATCTGGATGCTGTTGCAAAACCTTCTTGAGGAAATGGTTGAAATAGGAATAGTCTGGGCAATCAAAGGGTTCTCCCTTCTGCTGGTCAGAAACGCACAAAAATTTGAATTTTGTCAGGTTCTCCGGCTCCGTGGTGAAGTAATATTCCCCACTGCGAAATTCTGGGGAGCCGCAGGTATAGTAGTAGGTCGTATCCGGCTTCAGCCCGGTCAAGTGCGCCCAATACAGGTTGCTGATATCAATATCGCTTTCGAATTTCTTTATCCGTGCGCAAACACGCATGCGCTCGCCGCCGTTTGCCGTACGATATTCAACATAGCCCTCTGAAACGTCTGTGCTCGTGCGCCAGGTAACGGTCATTGTGGTTTTCGCGTCTCCAGAAATGCTGAGCATGATGTGATCCGGCGCCGGTGACGATCCACGGATGGGCTTGACTTTCAGCACATTATCTCCCCCCCTATTTATTTATAGGGTTTATTATATCATTTTTTCTCCGCTTTGTCAGCTGTTTTCAATCTTTTTGCAGTAAAAATCCGCTGCACAGATGCAGCCTGAGCTGTACCAGCGCGCAGCGGACATAATCACACGATCACTCTTACAGTCCCTTTCCCAAGGGAATCATCCCAAAGGTTTCGCCCAGTTCTCCGCCATTCATCAGATACTGCTTCACCGTGCGCTGCAGACTTGTCGCCTCCGGATACTCTGCAATATTGCCATTGGACTGATACCAGATGAAACGGATTGCAGCGTGGGAATGATCGTTGTCCGTATGTATGATGTCAAACATCTTTTGAAACTGTAGGATGCGTGAGGATTCAGGCAAAAGCTCCTTCAGACGAGGATCCAGCAGCCAGGAATGCGTGATGAACCCCTTAAAATCAAAATTCGGAAAATACCGCGGGAAGAATTCCTTCGCCTGCCGGATAGAATCCAGGCAGGCTTCCCGATCCAGCGGCGCTCCCTTTGGGATATGAATATACAGGCTTTTGGAGCCATTGGGAATCGGAAGCTCCTCCAGCTCCTGCTTACTCAGCTTCCCGCGCAGATCAACTTTTGAAAATTGAAATTGCAGGCGGCCGAGCTGAAATAGATTCATTGTAATATAATTTCTTGCCCAACCGATCTCCGAGAAACCGGGAACGCCGAATTCTGCCCTCCCGCTTTCCGTCCAGCGGGTGATATCGACCATCATGCCATAATAATACTGCTCTGGGATACCATGCTCTCTGTAGCCCGCATAGGTATATTCCGTTGCACAGAGAAGTACAGCGAGCACTAAGGGCGCATATTTTTTCCGATCCGCTTTCAGCAGTGCCTGCAAATGGACTACGTTGTTGCGCTTATACATCCGCCGGGCATATCGCTCGATGCGCCGCGGCTGCTTTTCCATTTCCAGAAAAGCGAGCTCCCTGTCCTCCTGAGGCAATTGAATCCGTGTGCATAAATCCGCAATAAAATCCTTATTTATGCGAACCAGCCTCCTCTCCCATTGTTATCTCCCGGCGTAAAAGCGCACCCGGTTCCACTCGGCACTGACAGCGGATCTGAAGCCGCATCATCGGATGGGGGGCGCTGACGATTGCATTGCCGAACGTATCGTACAACTCCTGCACTGTGATCTCATAAGGCTTTTTTCCCGCTTCCAGTACGCTCAGAGTGTCCCCCAGAAAAAAACGGTTGCGCTGGACAGCATGGAGCATACCGTCTTGCGTATCCTCCGCCACCGCTACGATCTCATAATTGCGGCGGTAGCCGCCTTCATAAAAAATCTGGGCACTCTCCTGTGGCTTTTCAAAATAGAAGCCTGTGCAGTACTCCCTGTGGCTGACCTTAGAAAGTTCCTCCAGGATCCACGGCTCCGGACGATAATTCGTCTGATCCGCCGCATTCAAATACCCATCGATCGCGCACCGGTATGCATTGGTCACGACTGCCGTATAATAAGCGGATTTTGCTCTGCCCTCTATTTTAAAGCTGGTCACACCGGCCTGTATCAGCGCCGGAATATGTTCGATCATGCACATGTCCCGTGAATTGAAAAGATATGTACCCTCTTCGTCCTCACCGATGGGAAAAAACTGTCCCGGCCGCTTTTCTTCTACCAGATGATACTTCCAACGGCAGGGCTGCGCGCACTCGCCACGGTTAGAATCCCGGCCAGTCAAATAATTGGAGAGCAGGCACCGGCCGGAAAAAGAGACACACATTGCTCCATGCACAAAACACTCGATTTCCAAATCACCCGGTGTGCGGGCACGCAACTCGCCAATCTCCGAAAGGGACATCTCCCGCGCCGTGACAATGCGTTTGGCCCCAAGGGCGTAGAACGCATTTGCAGCGGCAAAATTGACAATCCCGGCCTGCGTGGAAATATGGATTTCAATCTGAGGCGCATACTGCTTAGCCAACTCCATCACGCCCAGATCCGCGATGATAAACGCATCCACATTACAATCCGCCCACGCCGCCAGAAAGGCCGGCAGCTCATCAATTTCTGCATTGCGCGGCAGGGTGTTGCAGGTCAGATATACCCGCACACCCCTTTCGTGCGCATAAGCCACTGCGCTGCGCAGCTCGTCAAACGTAAAATTTGCAGGCGCGGCGCGCATTCCAAAGGAGGTCCCACCGAGATACACGGCGTCCGCTCCGAATCGGATGGCGGCTTCCAGCCGTTCGCGATCCCCCGCGGGAGCAAGCAGTTCGGGAATACATTCGTTTCGAGCCATCATGAATTCTGTAA
>DAWDUP010000177.1:0-1025 GCA_052346825.1 Candidatus Fimivicinus sp.
TTTGAAATCACCTCCAACCGGCCGGACTGCCTGTCTGTTCTGGGCCTTGCGCGCGCTTTGGAGCTCGTCCAGCAGCTCGACGCGGGCGACGTGGTGAACGGCGTGGTCGACTGCGACCATTCCAAAAAGGAGCAGCGCACCCTGCCCTTCGATTGGCAGTGGGTTAACCATTTCATCGGCATTAACGTGGGGCCGGAGGAGCAGAAGGCGATTCTGGAGCGAATCGGCTTCCGGGTGGAGAACGATACGATCTATATCCCGTTCTTCCGCAACGATATTGAGCACAAGGCCGATATTTCCGAGGAAATCGCCCGGTTCTATGGCTACGGCAACATCCCGAACCGGATGCTTATGGGTGTGGCAAACGCAAAGCTGACTCCCATGCAGCAGCTCGAGCGCGTGATTCATAACACATTGCTCGGCTGCGGCTTGAGCGAGGTTTCCACCTATTCGTTCATCAGCCCGAAGGCCTATGACCGTATCTGCCTGCCGGCGGACAGCAAAAAGCGCAAATCCGTCGTGATTTCCAATCCCTTGGGCGAGGATACGAGCGTCATGCGCACGACGGCGCTGCCCTCTATCCTGGATGTGCTTTCCCGCAACTATAATAACCGCAACCCGCAGGCCGCGATCTACGAGCTTGCGATGGAATACACCCCACGCGGCGAAGAGGAGCTCCCGCTGGAGCTGCCGAAGGCCGCCATCGGCATGTATGGCGGAGGCTGCGATTTCTATGCGATCAAAGGCGTGGTGGAAGCGCTGCTGAAAGCCTGCGGCGTGGCGGATTACGATGTGGAGGCCGTCACAGACGACCCCTCCTTCCATCCCGGACGCACGGCGCGGATCACAAAGGATGGCTGCGAAATTGCGCTCCTTGGTGAAATTCATCCGCAGGTACAGGAGAATTATGAAATCGGCACAAAGACCTATGCGGCGGAAGTGGATATCAACGCCCTGCTGAACCTCGGCGACCGCCAGCGCGTTTATCATCCGCTGCCGAAGTTCCCAGCCTCCACGCGCGATCT
>DAWDUP010000177.1:1035-3703 GCA_052346825.1 Candidatus Fimivicinus sp.
CGATCTCGCCGTGGTCTGCGCGCGCGAAACGCCGGTGCTGGCGCTGGAGCGCACGATCGGCGAGGCAGTCGGCGCGATTCTCGAAGAGATCAGCCTCTTCGACGTTTACGAGGGCAAGCAGATCGAGGCAGGCAAGAAGAGCGTGGCTTTCAGCCTCCGGCTGCGCGCTTCAGACCGGACGCTGACCGACGAGGAGGCCGACGCATCAGTCAAGCGCGCGGTCAAGGCGCTGGCGAAGCTCGGCGCATCCCTGCGGGCGTAATTGTTTCCAAAAGCATCCTTCTTTTATCTAAAACAGGATAGACGGGTACCCCCAAATGCAAAATGATCACCATTTGCATTTGGGGGTTTTTAATTACAGTTGAAGTAAAACCAATCCGCGAACCTTCCCAAATTTGACGATTCCCATCGTCTCAAACACATGAGAAGGCTTCCTCACTGAGCCATTATCGATATCGAATTTTTTTGGTTGCAGCGGCAGAACCGATCATAGCCAGCAAAACGCCAGCTAGACTAACGAGAAGCGCGGTTACCAACAGACGCGAGGCCGATGCCTCCATATTGATGAAAAAAAGGTTTGCTGGCTTTTCAGAAAGAAAACCTTTCATAGGAATTAAAAACAGGAGCGTCGGGAGAATCATGGCGGGGATAAGAGATTGCATCGTAAAGAGAGCGGCATAAGTGAGGCCGGTATAAAATACACATTCGGAAATGACGCGTAGGAAGTCAAGCAACACATGTGCAGTTTGAAAATAATAACATCCCCACAGGAAGGGAGGAAGCAAATGAAACACATAGAGAATCAGGCATCCGCAGAGATCAAACAGCTTGTTCCGTTTTTCATAGAAAAATAGAAGCTCATTCCCCTCTTCTTCTATAAAATTTCTCAAAAGAGCGGCGGGCCAGATAACGGAGAGGAACGGGAAGAATACTTGCGTACGAAAAACAAAGTTTTGATAAATCATATCCGGGTCCAGATGGACAATATACAGATCAATGACTTCCCATGCCGGAACCGCCAGATAGATAAAGATCAGCGGAAAAAAATAGATAAAGCGCAGTTTTCGAAATAGTAAGAAAAACAGCTTCAGATCTTTTTGATGCAGCATATATATCCATCCTCCAGGTTCGGTTCCAATGGGGAAAACGGCTGCGGTGTGCCGGAAAGGATACGGACGAAAGTTTCGCCGTTTTTCTCATAACTACGCTGGATAGTGTATTCGCCATTAATATGAGTTACGTCAGTTTTTCTTGCTTCGAATACTTTTCCGTCCGCTAGACTGCAAAGCTGCTTCTGGCTGCCAGATGCGGCCAGCGTGCCTTCCCGCAGAATCAGGACTTCTTCGCATACGGCTTCAATGTCTTCTACAATGTGTGTCGAGATGACGATGGTTCTACCGTCCTGAATGGAGGAGATAATGTTTTTAAAGCGAATCCTTTCCTCCGGGTCAAGGCCTGCCGTGGGTTCGTCCAGAAATAGAATGGGGGAGTCTCCAAGCAATGCCTGCGCCAGGCCGAGCCGCCTGAGCATTCCTCCAGAGAGGGCCCCTGTTTTTTGATTGATTTCGTCGGAGAGATGAACCTGTTCTAGACAGTTGAGAATCACTTGTTCCATTTGCGAGCGGTCAATCCCTTTGGCGACAGCAAAATACTGCATAAAATCCTTTACGGTGAAATTTTTAAAAATCCCCAAGCTTTGCGGCATATAACCAACCAATCCGGCATAATCCTGAGAATTTACGATTCTCTTTTCACCATAGGAAATCGTTCCAGAATCGGGCTGCAGAAGCAGAAGAATACAGCGGAACAATGTCGTTTTTCCGGCGCCGTTCGGGCCAAGCAGTCCATATGTTTTTTCTTGGAATTTAAAGCTGAAGTGATCGATTGCCGTTTTATCCTTATATTTTTTAGTCAATCCGGTAACCGTTAACATAGCGGGCATCTCCCTTCAGGTAATCTGAAATTTGAAGCGTGTTTTCGCACATAAAAGATTGGAAACAAATCGTCTGATCTCTCAGCCCTCCGGCTGTACGCCATTCAGAAAGGAATTGTAGTCTTGATCCAGCCCCCACGGGCCGAACGTTACGAGAATGTGATCGTCTTCAAACACCGTGCCGATATGTTGATTGACGTTAGGAAGAACCATGACCTTCTTTCCTGTTATGCGATAAGGAATATCGGGGTTGCTGGCCTCTATCTTCTGAATTGCGTCAAATATGGCGGTTATGTTCTCTTCCGTGCAGGAAAGATCGAGATAGGGGTAGACGATGCGGATTCCGTCTATTTCTTTCTCTTTTAAAAATCCACTTAAAAGTGTCACGCAGTTGCTGCGCCCTTCAAAAGTGCCTTCCGAGGTCTCCGGCAGATTGCAATATATTTTTCGAGGAGATCGGACGGTAAGGTGGAAATCAGCTTCCTCCTTGACCAGGTCGGTGCGGAGTTTTTGGTTTTTCATATCGTAGAGTGAGAGGCAGCCGGGCAGCGGATAATAAGCTAGATAGCCCGGAAGAGCGGTTCCCTGATAATTGGAGTAGAATTGCGGGCTGCTGCCATGATAAAGGATGGTAATGGCAGAGCAGTTTCCGGAGCCATGTACTATGAGCGTATCGCCTTTGCGATCAAAAGAAAGCGCATTTTGATTCTGATCCAACACTTTTTTGACCCGGTA
>DAWDUP010000177.1:3713-4250 GCA_052346825.1 Candidatus Fimivicinus sp.
CGGTAACTATGGTAAAGCGTGAGGGGATATTCCTCAAGATCGGAACGGTCCAATTCGATGGTAGCCTCTGCGGATAATTCTCGTGCGATTGAAAACTGCAGGCGGTAAGATAAAATATGAAACGCTGCTTTTTCTTCTGCTACGAGTTCTTTTTCATTGGAATAATAAAAGATGTCGTGAAAGCTTGCGCCGTTTGGCGAAAAGTTGATTTCAGATTTGGAAGAGGGGAGCGCCAAAACGACCAGCCCGATGAGAGCGCACAGCAAGCTTGTGCCCGCGATTGATCGGGACCTCTTGATCTGCCGGACCTTATGAAGACGGAGCATGAAAATGCCAAATAAAAGGAATATCCAAAACAGAACCACTGCAAAACGGTAGGGCAGGATCGGATACCCCAGAAGCAGGTTGCTTGTAAATTTCAGATTTGGGGAACATACCTGAAATAATGCAGTAAGATAATACGCTTTCAACCCCGTTCCCTGAAAAATAATCTGGTTTAACGTTTCGGTAGCGGGTGAAATCAGCAGGATACAGACC
>DAWDUP010000178.1:0-4249 GCA_052346825.1 Candidatus Fimivicinus sp.
CGGGATAACGGCAGGCGGCAGGTGCAATCATACGCACCTGCCGCCTGCTGTTTGTGTGTGAACTTCATCAAAAGGAGATAAAGGAAATGTTGTTGTAAAAATTTTCGCTTTGCTTACTTCGCCAGCGGCAGCACATACCAGTACACCGCCACGAAATGCAGCGTGCTGCCAGCGAGCACGAAGAGATGGAACAGCGCGTGGAAATACTTGACCTTCTTGCCGAAGCCATAGATGACCGCTCCTACCGTATAAACCACGCCGCCCAGGATCACCAGCACAATACCCGCCGTGCTCAGCGCATGGAACAAGGGCTTTACCACAAGCAGCAGCGTCCAGCCGATGGCGATATAGAGCACCATCTCCATGACCTTAAATTTTTCAAAGTCGATGAGCGTGAGGATAATCCCCAGCAGCGCGCAGCCCCAAGTGATTCCGAACATTACCCAGCCGGCAACATTGCTCTCGGAGCGCAGCGCAATGAGCACGCAGGGGGTGATTGTACCTGCGATCAACAGGTAGATCACGCCGTGATCCACAATGCGCATAAACCGCTTTGCATTCCCTGTGGGCAGCCCGTGATAGAGCGCCGAACAAAAATACAGAATGATCATCGACGTGCCATAAATCACGGAGCTGACAACGCCCATGGCCGATCCAAGCTTCGCCGCGCGCACCGTGCACAGCACCAGCACGACGACGCCGAATACTGCGCCCACGGCATGGGTGACGGAATTGACGATATCCTCCGCTTTGCCATATTGGATCAGCGGCACCTTATCCAGAGACATAATCATTCTCCCTCTCTTTGTCAATCGATCTGTCGGTTTGCTCTCTCTTTTGCGATACCCATCATAGCACTTCACATATCTTATGTCAATAGTTTCTGCAAATTACGGTTTAAAAACCCCCAAATTATTTCCCAATACATCTAGATACGGTTTTAAAAACTATATGATAACTCCGGATAGGTCAAAAGGCGGAATATACTCATCCTTCGCGGAGGACAGCTCCTGCAGATAACCACCTGTAAGCCCCAATTCCAGCAGCTTGTCCACCACTTTATCATATTCCCTATGCGTAATTCGTCGGGTCAGCTCCGGAAAAGCATCAAGCTCCCCGCACGGCGTATATTGGCACATCAGGCTGACGAGCGTCCCCTCCGGCAGGTTTTCATGAATCCATGTAAGCGCCTTAATGGACTGCGCCGTATTGCGGGGCAGGATCAGATGCCGGACAATAAGGCCCCTTTCCATCATGCCGTTTTCATCAAAAACCGCTTGGCCCGCCTGGCGGCTCATTTCCAGAATCGCTTTGGAAGCGTATGTGAAATAGTCTGCCGCGCCGGAATAACGCAGGGACACTTCGCTGTCCACATACTTGAGATCCGGCAGGTAAATATTAACAAGCCCTTCCAGAGCCTTCAGCGTTTCCACCCGCTCGTATCCGCCGGAATTATAGACGACCGGCACCGGCGAATGGTATTTTTGCAATACCTGTGCGAGCATCGGTGCATAATGCGTCGGATTGACCAGATTGAGATTGTGTGCACCCTGCTCGATCAGGCGGTCAAACATGCGCATCAGGTTTTCCTCTGTCACCGGCGCGCCAAAGCGTTCGAGACTGATCTTTTGATTCTGGCAGTATACGCACCGCAGGGAGCAGCCGGAAAAAAACACCGTCCCTGATCCGTTTTCCCCACTGATACACGGCTCCTCCCACTGGTGCAGCGCGGCTCGCGCAACCACGAATCCGGCCGGCATCCCACAGACGCCGCCGGAGGGCCGGTCCGGTTCCCGCAGAGCGCCGCACCGGCGCGGGCAGGCAGTGCAGATGAAAGCATTCATCATTCCAACCCCCTGTTTCAAAGCGTAACAAAGTGCAACGCCTATGATAAAACGGAACGCCGGAAAAGGCAAGAATCTACGCGGAAAAATCGGGTTTCCCGCTTAACAAATCCTGACGCTTGGAGTATAATAAGCAGCAGAGCATTCATTGCCTTCCATATCGTAAAGAACAGGAGCGATTTTTATGACAAAGATCCTCGCGCACCGCGGCGCCAACAAGCACGCGCCGCAGAATACCATTCCCGCGTTTCTCAAGGCGATCGAGCTCGGAGCGGAGGGCGTGGAAAACGACGTCCACCTGACCAAGGATGGGGAGCTCGTCATCTGCCACAACTACACGATCGACGAAACCTCCGACGGTAAGGGCAATATCTCCGACTACACGCTCGAGGAACTGAAAAGGTTCGATTTCGGGGCCTATTTCTCCCCCGATTTTAAGGGGACGCAGATCCCGACGCTGCATGAATTTCTGGACATCGCAGATCCCTTTGAAATCATCAACGTGGAGATCAAAAGCCCGAAATCCGGCGAAAAAGAGATCGTCCGCAAAACGATCGAATGTGTCAAGGAGCATCATCTCTTTGACCGCCTGATCATTTCGAGCTTTGACCCACGCCTGCTGGTCGAGGCAAAGGAGATCGACTCCAATACCCGTACCGGCTTCCTGTACTCCCCCGATTCGCCTGTGATCGAGCAGGTCTACGGCGACCCGATTGCCTATGCAAAAGGGATCAAGGCCGACGCCCTGCATCCCCTGATCGCCTATGTGGATGAGGAGTATATCGAAGACTGCCATAAGGCCGGTATCATCGTCAACCCCTGGACGGTCAATCTAAAGGAAGCAATGCGGCTTTGCAACGAGTGGGGCTCAGACGGCATCATCACGGATATGCCAGATGTGGCGGCGCGCGTGATGCGGTAAAAGCCGCCGAGCATCACGATATGCTGGATTTCCCTCTATATACAGCAAGCGCTTGGGAGGGCTTTCTCCTGGGCGCTTTATTTTTTGCTTGCTATGCAGTATAAAAAGCCGTATAATAAAGCAAGAGATAACGTTTAACACGTGTACACACGGAGGTTTTGATATGGCTGATCTGAAAGACGAAACCCTGCGCCGCGCGCAGGAGCTTGCAAATTTTAAACTGCTTGCCTCAGGTGATATTCCAAAGATAGATCTTTATATGGAGCAGGTTACCTCCCTGTTGGAGCAAGAGATGGGGCCGAGCCTGCGCCGCAAGGATGAGAGCGTTTTTACCAACACAATGATCAACAACTACAGCAAGGAGGGCGTCCTCCCCCGCCCGGAAAACAAGCGCTACAATCGCCGCCATATCATTACGCTCATTTATATTTTTCTGCTAAAGCAAAATTTGCCAATGCCGGAGATCAAACGCTTTACCTCACATATTGAAAATGCAGAGCAGCTCGATAAGATGTACGACATTTTTTACGACCTGGTCGGAGGCTATGAAAAGACCTACCGGAAGGATATTGAGGACAAGCTCTCCAGAATCGAGCATCAGTGCAAAGATAAGGGTGTTACAGATGAGAGCAGCATAGCGCTGACGCTGATTGCACTGCTCTCCTTCGAGGCCTCGTTGAACACAATGCTCAGCAGCCGCCTGCTCGATTACTGCAAAGAGAAAAAGGATGAGCGTCTGCAACGGGAACAGGCAGCTCACAAGGCCCTCGAACAGGCGGAAAACCATCCGGACGGGCAGGAAAATAAGCAATCGTGAAACACAGCCCTGCATTCTTCGCTCAAAACGGCCGCTGATATGGGGCCATTCTTACAAAATGCGCAAGCCGCGACATGCAGCTTGCGCATTTTATATCTTTTCAGATACTGAGAAAAAGGAAAAACGAAGGCCCTGTTATTGCGGAAACAGGGCCTTCGCCTTTACATCCAAAATGCACTTTTCGAGCCTGTCCACACCTGAAAACCCGAAACCATACGGACAGGGCTGAAAGAAAACGGTTGGCTCTTCGCAAAGAAATTACTCCGCGAAACCAGATTCCACGAGCTTGATAAGCCCTTCCACCGCCTGCTCCTCATCGGGGCCGCCGGCGATGATGCGAATATTCGTACCGCCCATAATCCCCAGGGAAAGAACGCCAAGCAAACTCTTTGCATTCACACGGCGGTCCTCTTTCTCCACCCAGATGGAGGATTTGTATTCATTCGCCTTCTGGATAAAAAAGGTTGCCGGACGAGCGTGCAGGCCGACCTGATTCTGGACCGTTACATCTTTCACATACATAATGATATATCTCCCACACAATCAAATTTCAATGTCTGCTTCGCTACATATTATATCACAAAACTTGTCTCCGTCAACGACTTATGGCGAGTTATAGGCCATTTTGCGAAAATTCAGCTTGTATCCCAACCGAAACCGTTTTAA
>DAWDUP010000179.1:0-2027 GCA_052346825.1 Candidatus Fimivicinus sp.
TGGCCGTGCTGGTTATTAGTGTGCTGATGTCTCGATTCCTGAAGTTTCAAGAAAAAGCGGAAGAGCCGGAGGGGGATTCAAATGGCAGTGATCACGCTTGATTTTCATTCTAAGGCGCTGAAGATGAGCACGCTCGTCACGCTGATCGTGCCAGATTCCGTCCGTATCGGCGAAGCGCCGCTTTCCGAGCGCCGGACGGTTTACCTGCTGCATGGGCTCTCTGAGGATGCGACCGCCTTCCTGCGCCTGTCAAACGCGGAGCGGTACGCGCGCGCACATGATCTCGTGCTGGTTATGCCCACGGGTGGCCGCAGTATGTATTGCGATGGGATCAATGGGCAGAATTGGTTTTCTCACGTCGCGGAGGAACTGCCGGAATACCTGCATTTGCTCATGGGGCTCTCCCGTAGGCGGGAGCAGAATTTTATTGCCGGCTATTCTATGGGAGGAATGGGTGCGGCGCGAATTGCCCTGGCTCATCCGGATCATTACGCGGCCTGGGGCAGTCTCTCCGGGGTGCTTGATTTGCGCCCCATGCTGCTGATGCTCAATGATGAGCTGCGCACAGACTTTCCCTTCCTGGCCGGCAAGGCGGATGAGATCGACACCACGCCGCTCAATCCCATCAACCTGCTGGATGCGGAAAAGCATGCGGGCTTTCGGGCCTATCTCGCCTGTGGGGAGCAGGATCCGATGATTTTCGGAAACCGCAGCTTTGCCGAGCGGGCGCATCAAGTCGGCCTGCATGCGGCCGTCACCTTTGAAGACGGCGCGCATGACTGGGATTTCTGGGATAGGCATCTGAAAAAATTTTTTGAATTTATAGAGGGATGAGCGCTTTGGAGAATCGAGTGATTGAGCATCTTGTCCGCAAGGAGGACGAGGGGAAGTATCTCACGCTCTCCTTCGACGTGCCCGAGGGCCTGGACAGCATCACCGTATCCTATCGTTATCCGGGCAAGGGCCAACTGCGTAATCTCATCGACATTGGGCTGGAGGATGCGCAGGGCAGGTTCCTCGGCTGGTCCGGCAGCGCGCGGCAGAGCGTGACAGTCGGGGAATACGACGCAACGCCCGGCTATCTGATGGGGCCGGTTCGATCGGGCAAATGGAGGATTCTGATCGGAGCCTATCATGTGGAGGCCGGAGGCGTAAAGGTTACCTATGAAATCCAGTTTTATCCCAAGCAGGCAAAGTGGCTGTTTGGTGATTTTCATATGCATTCGAACGCGTCCGACGGGCAGCACGATATTGCTACGCTTGCGAAATTGGCAAAAACAAGAGGCCTTGATTTTATCGCCGTAACCAATCACAATAATTATGCGGAAAACCTCCACCTGCCGCATTACCCCGGGCTGACCCTTGTTCCGGGCGTGGAATGGACGCATTATAAGGGCCATATGAACTTTTTCGGGATCGGTCGGCCCTTCCGCAATTCCTTTGTCGCAAACAGCCGGGAGGAGATGCGGCGGATCATACGGGAGGCAAGGGAGGATGGCGCGGTGATTTCCGTCAACCATCCCAAGTGCAATTTCTGTCCCTACCTCTGGGGGGATGAGGACTGCTTCGACATGGTGGAGGTGTGGAACGGCCCGATGCGCCCCGTCAATCTCCGCGGGATCGAGTGGTGGACGCAGATGCTGCGAAAGGGCCGCAGGATCGCTGCGGTCGGAGGCAGCGATTTTCATCACGACCACCGCCCCGTGCATATGGCCCATCCGGTAACGGCGGTATACAGCGCCTCCCGCAGCGCTGCAGATATCGTGGACGCGGCGCTGCACGGGCATAGCTATATGATGAATGGAAGAGACGGCGTGCGCCTGAGCCTTTCCTGTGCAGGAAAGAGCTTTGGCGATATCGTCGAAGCAAATGAAGAGCATGCCGTATGGTTTGCGGCGGAAAACGCGCCCAAAGGCACGGCGCTGCGCTTGATCAGCGCGCAGGGAGAGCTTGCGCGTATCCGGCGAAAAGGAGGCCGGATAGAGGAGAAAGCCATCGTAAAAGATACGCCTTTTGTATATCTGATC
>DAWDUP010000179.1:2037-2711 GCA_052346825.1 Candidatus Fimivicinus sp.
GATCGCCTCGGTGCGGTTGCCCGGCTTCGGCGATTATCCGCTTTCTATCTCCAATCCGGTTTATTTCGATCGATAGTACAAATTGCTTAATTCAAGAATCTTGCTATTCTGACGTGGATTTGATAGGATAAAAAAGGGAATATTGCAATGGAAAGGAAGGGCTACAGATGGAACCGATGAAATTACAGCCCGCTGTGAAAGATTATCTCTGGGGCGGTACACGGCTGCGGGAGGAATATGGTGTTCATACGCCGCTTGATAAGCTTGCGGAGGCCTGGATGCTTTCCTGCCATCCCCAGGGAGAGGATATCATTGAAAACGGACAGTATCAGGGCCTCACACTGACGCAGGCCATTGGGCGGATGGGGCCGGACTGCCTTGGAATGCACACGCAAAAGTTTGACTATTTCCCGATCCTGATCAAGCTCATCGATGCAAAGGAAAATCTCTCTGTGCAGGTGCACCCGGACGACGCATACGCACGCCGGGTTGAGCATGGATTCGGCAAGACAGAAGCATGGTATATCCTCGACGCTCAGGAGGGCGCAGAGCTCATCTATGGATTTAGAAAGGAAATTTCCCGGGAAGAGCTTCAGCGCCGAATCGCGGACAATACCCTTCTGGAGGTCGTTAATCGCGTCCCAGTGAAAAAGGGTGATCTGTTTTTTATCGAG
>DAWDUP010000179.1:2721-4217 GCA_052346825.1 Candidatus Fimivicinus sp.
TTGGAAAGGGTATCCTGCTGGCTGAGGTGCAGCAGAATTCCAATACGACCTACCGGGTCTATGATTACGGACGCGTCGATCAGAACGGAAGGCCGCGCGAGCTGCATGTGGATCAGGCAGTGGATGTAACCCGTTGTGCACCTCCTGCCCACGGCTCAAAGCCGCAGGGAGAGCCGCAATTATTGAACGGATATACGAAAACGCTGCTCGTTTCCTGCGATTTATTTACTGTGCACGTGCTAGATATTTCCTCCCAGGCCATACTGATGGCGGATGAATCATCCTTTGTATCCGTTATCGCGCTGGAAGGCGGGGGGACGCTTGCCTGCTGCGGACATACGCTGCCGTTTCGAAAAGGGGAAAGCGTATTCCTGCCGGCCGGAAGCGGAGCATGCAGGATCGAAGGGGTGCTCACCGTGCTTGAGACGCGCGTATAAAACTTTTATTATTAGAAAACAGATGTTAAAAGGGCGCGCTGCAAAATTTTTCATTTTGCAGCGCGCCCAAAGCTTGTAATGCACCCTTGAAAAAGCACTTGTGGACCCTATATGGTGGCCCATTTTTTGTGACCTTTCAGGTATAAAATCGCGCTTTTCCAAGCTCCTGTATATCTATATGCTTTCTACAACAGACTTTTTGATCTTTTTGTCTCTCTTCCGTATCGAAACGCTTTCCAGAGTGTCTTCCCCGCGTCGAGCACAAGCGCCAAAAGAAAGACCGCCAGGATCAACAAAGGCATGCGCCCAAATAGAGCTGAGAGGAAGGCATCGTTTCCGGTGAGCTCATTGAGATAGGGTAGAATGGCCGGATTCCACAGCCTTGCGTCTGTCAGGAAAGTGACGCCAAGAACAGCTGCGATGCCGTTGAGCACACAGGTGACTGCCGCCAGCCGGGGCGTGTAGCGGCCCTCATAGAGCCGAAAGCTTTCACCCGCAACGCTCAGCGCCATCAGGCCGACTACAAGAAAAGACAGTTCCCGGATCCTGTCAATCTGGAAGACAGGGAGCACGACCGAGCCGCCCTCAAAAACGCCGGAAAAAATCTGAGGAACCGTGAGGAAAAGCACGGTAAACAGCACGGAAAAGAGAATATCTGCGATGCTTTCTCCCTTGGAGACAAGTTCACTTTTTTGCGGTACGGGCGGTAGGGAGGACAGCGAGTCATCCATATTATCCAGATGGACGCCCCGGCGCTCAAAAACCGCAAAGAGCAGAGTAATGAAGGCAAACGCGCTGAGTAGGGCGGAGATCACCGTGCCGAGCCACTCGAGCAGCAGCGGAAAACTGATCTGCGTTTCCGACGACACCGTGTCAATAACACCAGCAACCGTTATGCCGAACAGGACGCAGTGTAAAACGATTTTCAGAACCAGCTTGTATTTTGCATAATAGCAGGGGCCGATCAGGTAGCGGCTATGATCCGGTCCATATTGCTGCGCAAGCTCAGTCGGTCATTTTTTGCGGACAGTTCATACATGCTATCCTTTTCTGTTCTCT
>DAWDUP010000180.1:0-4116 GCA_052346825.1 Candidatus Fimivicinus sp.
GAAAAAATCCCCTCACGAGCCACGCAGTGAGTAAAGCGCTATGCTGCCTCGGCCTCCCGACAGCGTCCAGCGGCGCATAAAGATGTCGGTTCCAAAAGCGATCACAACCATGCTTTTTTGTACACTTTTTCTTCTCTTAGACTTGATCGACAAGCTGCGTCGCCGTGCATCCGGATGCACGGCGGCGAGTTCTTTTTCTGCCCCATGTGTTTTGCAAAAATATTTCCATTTTCTATTGACAAATTCGATTCCCTGCGGTATGATACCGTCATATTCATAGTAATTATATAGGAATTGCATGAATAAATTTCATTCCGGGAGTGACAGCAATGCCAGTGAAAAAACGCACTCAACAATCTGATCCTGTTTTCAAGGAACGAATGTGCCGCTCCTGTTGAACGGCCTCTCAGTGTATCTAAAACAGCTTCAGGAAAGGAATGAATTTTCATGTCTGAACAGAAAACCTATCATTTTGAAACCTTACAGCTCCACGCCGGCCAGCAGACGCCGGACCCCGCCACTGGCTCGCGCTGCGTGCCGATCTATCAGACGGCCGCCTATGTGTTTGCGAACGCCGCACAGGCCGAGGCGCGCTTCGGGCTCTCTGAGCCCGGCAATATCTACAGCCGCCTGACCAACCCGACTTCCGACATCTTTGAGCAGCGCATCGCGGCGCTCGAGGGCGGCGTTGCGGCGCTCGCCACTGCATCGGGCGCGGCGGCGATCACCTATGCCATCCAGAATATTGCACACGCGGGCGATCACATCGTCTCGGCGCAGTCTGTCTATGGCGGCACCTATAACCTCTTTGCCCATACGCTCGCCGAGAGCGGCATTGAGACCACCTTTGTCGACAGCGACGTGCCCGAAGCTTTCTCCGCTGCCGTGCAGTCCAATACGAAGGCATTTTTTATCGAAACGCTGGGTAATCCGAATTCGAATGTGGCAGATATCGAGCGCATCGCGCAGATCGCCCATGAAAACGGCGTTCCGCTGATTGTAGACAATACCTTTGCAACGCCCTATCTCCTGCGTCCGATCGAATACGGCGCGGATGTTGTCGTCCACTCCGCAACGAAATTCATCGGCGGACACGGCACGGCGATCGGCGGCGTGATCGTGGATGGCGGCAAATTTGACTGGGCGGCCTCCGGCAAATTCCCCTGCCTTTCCGCACCAGATCCCAGCTATCACGGCGTCATCTTTACGCAGGCCGCCGGCAGCGCCGCTTATGTGACGCGCATCCGCGCCGTCCTGCTGCGCGACACCGGCGCAACGCTAAGCCCCTTCCATGCCTTCCTCTTCCTGCAGGGGCTCGAAACGCTCTCCCTACGTGTGGAACGCCATGTGGAAAACGCGCTCAGAGTTGTGGCGTTTCTCGCAAAGCATCCAAAGGTAAAACAAGTTCACCATCCTTCCCTGCCGGACAGCCCAACGCATTCGCTCTATAAGCGCTATTTCCCGCATGGGGGCGGTTCGATCTTTACCTTTGAAATCGAAGGCGGAGAGGTTGCGGCAAAAGCGTTCATCGACCGCCTGCAGATTTTCTCCCTGCTGGCAAACGTTGCCGACCTGAAATCCCTCGTCATCCATCCAGCGAGCACGACGCATTCGCAGCTGAGCACTCAGGAGCTGGAGGCCTGCGGGATTTATCCGGGCACGGTGCGCCTCTCCATCGGCACAGAGCATATCGACGATCTGCTGGCAGATCTCGAGCAGGCGCTGGCATAAGGTAAAAAATAAAAACGCTTCCGGCTTGGGAGATCTCCCAAGCCGGAAGCGTTTTTATATTCAGAGAATCGGCATTCAGCCTTGCACATCCGCTTTTACTGCTTCTGGGCTGATTTTCCCGCTCTCCCGATCTCTGATATAGGAGGACGTAGTGGGGATGACAAAGCGGATCCCCTTTTCGACGATCTCAAACGTGCGGTCCGTCACATACTCGCACTCGCCGTCTACATTGACAGCAGCCGGACGGTCGCTGTGGATCGTCATTTTCTTGCCTCGGCTGAAATGCGTGATATCCCAGCCGAGGTGCATGCCCTTTTTATATTTAGGCAGGAGCGTCAACAGCTTGAGCCTTCCGTTTTTCTTTTCTACAACGATAAAATCGAGCAGGCCGTCATCCGGCACCGCCAAAGGGGCTGCCTGATAGCCGCCGCCATACCAGCGGGAATTCGCTCCCACGCAGAACAGCAGCGTCATTTTCTTCGGCTCGCCGCCGTCGATGGAGACGGTGAATTCATTATTCAGCCTGCGCCAGATACAGTAGAGCGCCGCCGCCGTATAGGCCATTTCGCCCTTCATGAAGGGGAGCTTTTTAAAAGCCGCCTGCTTTGCGCAGACCTCCGCGTCCACGCCCATGGAACACTGATTGATGGCAATCTTATCGCCGCATTTGATGCAGTCCAGCTCGACAGAAGTCCCGTTGACCTGTGCGTCGATGTTTAAAAACTGCTCCTGCGTGCCAAACAGGCGGATAAAGTCATTCCCGGAGCCGAGCGGCAGCACCGCCACCTCTGCATTCGGATGGCCGAACGCACCATTGACCGCCTCAAACAGCGTTCCGTCGCCGCCGCAGGCATAAAACCGGACCGGCTCTCCCTTGGAGGCCTCCGCCCTGATATAGTCCTGCGCGGCATGTGGGGAATCAGGGATATGGATTTCCGCATCCAGTTTATGCTCTCTGATGTACGCCTCGATCTGGGGCCGGATAAAATCCATCGCCTTCCCCTTGCCTGCGCGTGGGTTGATAATGAACACATGCTTCATGCAACGATGCCCTCCTAAGACAGTTTTTTATTTTATCCTTCCAAAATCTAAATCCAAAAACGGTTTTTTCTTGCCATGCCCATTCCGTGTAAAAAATTGAGCTGCACAAGGATGCAGCGTTCTGTTTCGCATCGGTCAATAAAGGGGAACAGCGCCGCCCGGCAAAGGCCTCAGCATCGCTCTCCAAACCGTTATTGCCCCTGTTCACCGATGCTACTTAAAGTACATATAAAGCTGGCATTTGATCATGCCGTTATATAATTTCCGCCTTTTATCGGCTCGTCTGCCAAACAATGATTCGAATTGTTCAGATGGACTAATAATATAATAACTCCATCCACGTTTTCTGTCAAACTTTTCTCCCATCATTCGATACAATTCATTTGCCTGCTGAAGATCGAGCATACGCTCGCCATAGGGAGGGTTGCAGATGAGCGTCCCTTTTTCCGTGACGGGAGAGAAATTCTTCAGGTCTGCTTCTTTCCATGCAATGTCCTGCAATACGCCCGCACGTTCGGCATTGGCCCGTGCCAGTTCGAGGGCGCCCGCGTCGATATCGGAGCCATAGGCCTGAAAATGTACATCCCTCTTCACAAGGTCACGCGCACGCTCGCGCTCCTGCGCCCACGCGCTCTGCGGCAGAACGTCCCACCGCTCGGCGGAAAAATTCCGGTTGACGCCGGGCGCGATATTCTGCGCCATCATCGCCCCTTCGATCAGGATCGTACCGGAGCCGCACATCGGGTCATAAAGCGTGTGATAATCCCGCAGATGGGCCAAGCTGCAGAGGGAGGCGGCGAGCGTTTCCTTGAGCGGCGCAAAATTTGCCTGTAACCGGTAGCCACGCTTATGGAGCCCTGCGCCGGAGGTATCCAGCAAAAGGCTTACCTCGTCTTTCATAATTGAAAACTGAATTTGATGGATCGGCCCCGTCTCCTCGAACCACGGGATATGGTACGCGCCCTTAAGCCGCTCGACAACCGCCTTTTTGATGATCGACTGGCAGTCGCTGACGCTGAACAACGCAGAATTGATCGAATACCCCTTCACAGGGAACGCGTCCTCTCTGCCAATCCACGCTTCCCAAGGGAGCGCCCTCGTGCCTTCAAACAGCTCGTCAAAGGTCTTCGCAGGAAATGCGCCAACCAGAATCTGGATCCGCTCGGCAAAGCGACAGCAGATATTGGCACGCGCCAGCAGATTTGCATCGCCGGAGAAGAACACGCGCCCGTTTTCCGCCGCGACCTCCTGTGCGCCCATATCCCGCAACTCCTGCGCGATCAGGCCCTCCAGGCCCAAAAGGCAGGGCACCACACAGCGTATTGTCGTATCATTGCTTTGCAC
>DAWDUP010000181.1:0-836 GCA_052346825.1 Candidatus Fimivicinus sp.
TCTGGAGGCCAAGGCAGCGCCCAGCGGCGCATAAAGATACCGGTTACGATAGCGATCAGAACCCATGCTTGTTTGTGCACTTTTTTCTTTTCTTAGACTTTATCGACAAGCTGGAACGAGCGCGTTGCAAAATGATATATTTTGCAACGCGCTCGTTCCTATTTATTCTTCGAGCTCTCTCTTTTCGTCCTTGATCCCGATTCGCATTCGGTAGCAGAAGTCCATCCGGAAAATCTCGTCTTCGAAAATTTCCCGTACCTTTTTCTCAAAACGGCTCACACAGAGCTTTACAATTTCCGGCTCCAAGCGCATCATCGTCTGCAAGCCGCCCTGACTGAGCGCCAGATTGATAAAACGCTGTGCATTGCACTCCTCTGTATTGGAAAAAACGATTTCGCGGGCATATCTGAAATATCCGCTCTCACGGATATGAGCAAGATGCTCATTTTTCCCCCATCGCAAAAAACTTTCTCCATAATCCTTTGTGGCACTCGCCAGCTCTGAGATTCGACGCTGCAGGTCGTTATACGCCTCCTCCGCCCTGCGGTCGCATACAGGCGGCCAGTCGCAGTCATAAGTGGCAAAGATTCCGCCGGGCTTCAAAATACGGTCTACCTCCTGTAGCGTTGCCTCCGGCTCCATCCAATGAAAAGACTGGGAGCAGGTGACGACATCCGCGCATTCCTCTGCAAGCCCAGTGTCATGAGCAAACGCATTCACAAAGCGGACATTCTGCTTTGGCGCACAATGCTCCTGCGCATAAGTGAGCATATCGAGGCTCGGCTCCACACCGATCACCTCGGCCGCCGCAGTTCCCCAAAGCCGTGTGGAAAGCC
>DAWDUP010000181.1:846-4106 GCA_052346825.1 Candidatus Fimivicinus sp.
CCCTGTCCCACAGCCCAAATCCACAACTGTCTGCGGAAAATGCCCTAGATAATTGACCAGGCATTCCACAACAAAGCGTGGGCAGCGCGGCCGTGCCATGTGGTAAACATCCGCATAGCCCATAAAGCGCTCTGCGTTCTTCGTAACGTCCATTGTTCCAATTCCCCTTTACATCCTCTTTTTCAGGCAGAAATAATATTTCAGCAGCGTGAGCCGCATGGTCAAGCTCTCTGTAGCGTGCATAGTAACGGCTTTGCAACACCAAAGCTTCCATGCGGACATCGCCGCTGTATTGTCCGAATTGTTGGAAATAGCGCTTGTTTAATCCTGGATTTCCATCTGTCATCCACTTTTATTGCCTTATCTTCCAAAAGAAATCAAAAATGGATTTTATCAAACACGGTTTAAAAATAGAGTACGATGCTATTATAGTATAAGAAATCAGTGTTCGCAAGAGAATTTCGGAATCTTTTCTTCCGTCCATTCGGAAAAAGGCCGCCTGATTGATTCACGTTATTCTATTCAGTTCAGACCTTCTTCGGTGCTCCCGGATCTCCTGCGCAAGCGCCTGCGTCCGCGCCCGATAGGCAATGATCCATCACAATAAGCTCCGTCATCCCCTCAGTCGGATTAAAATTCCGGCTTCTGAATCAAAAGGCCGGCTAGCTTTTTTTACGGTGAAAGGTCTTACTGCTGGCAGGCAGTGAGGTCACCAAAAGAAAGGTCTTCCTTTCAAGCCGCTCTCCCATATGAAACTTATTATGCGGATAAGCGGGAGAATATAAAAACAGTCATGCAAAAAAACGCGCCCGTAGGCAATCATACGCCTGCAGACGCGTCAAATCCATCCTTCTCGAATGATTATGGATGCATTGCGCGGTATTTTTTTTGCGTAGCGATCCCGCCGCGGATATGACGCTGTGCCTTATTGATGTCGAGCACTTCCCGCACCTCCTGATACAACTGTGGGTTGACCCGGCGCAAGCGCTCAGACACGTCCATATGTACGGTAGACTTGCTAATACCGAATTCCTTTGCCGCCGCCCGGACCGTCGCCTTATGCTCAATGATATATTCGCCGAGCTCAACGGCTCTTTCTTCCACAATACCTTTCAAGATGAGCCCCTCCGTTTTCCGTTAAAGTGAAGCCTGCCTTTGCATTTCCCTAATCTATATGCGCAGGTCGGGAAGATTATGTTTTCCGGGAGAGCAATTGACAGCCACCTGAAAAGATGCTACAGGGAAGTATATCGCCAGTGTGGAAGGGATGAGGCTGCGATTTTTTGATGAAACGAGAAAACCCGCCGTCTCGAATGGCTGCGCGGCCCCTATCTGCGTACGACGCCCTCCTGCTCGCCCTCTTCTCGGACGATAAATTTTGGACCGCTACAGAACAGCCGGCGACTTTGGAAAAAGCCAGATCTGGCGTATCACTTCCCGAAGGCCATGTGATTTGAGGCACTTTGCCACAGAAAAAACGGAATTCCTATTTTATTTGAGAAAAGGTCATGACTTTTCCATATGATTCGTGTATAATACAAATGTCTATATTTTAAGCAGAGGGAGTCGATTCGAATGGCAATCATTCACAAAGAAGCATATTTCAATTCTTCCACCGGAAAAAATAAAATTCATTGCGTGATCTGGGAGAATGACGAGGTAAATCCCATCGCGGTATTCCAAATTGCACATGGTATGTCTGAGCACATCGAGCGTTATGACGATTTTGCCTGCTTCCTGGCCAACCACGGCTTTATCGTGTGCGGCAACGACCACCTTGGGCATGGGAAATCTGTCAATTCTTTAAACGATCTTGGATATATGGACGATAAAAACGGCCATATCCGCATGGTGGATGACATGCACATCCTGCACAATATTATGCATAAGCGCTATCCCGATCTGCCCTATTTCCTCTTCGGGCACAGCATGGGCTCCTTCCTTGCGCGTTCCTATGCCGCGCACTTTGGCAAGGAACTGGCCGGCGCAATCTTTTGTGGCACGGGCGAGCTGCCCGCTTCGTTGGAAGGCATTGTATCGGCCTTCGATAAAATTGTCGATAAAATTGGCCCGCATGCCAATGCGGACCTGCTCTTCAAAATCGGCAACGGCGTATTCAACGCCCAATTTAAGAACCCGCGCACCAATATCGACTGGATCAGCACCAGTGAGGAAAATCTCGACCGCTATATCGACGATCCGCTGTGCGGCTTCAATTTCAAGCTTGGCGGCACGCGCGACGTTGTCCGCATCCTGATGGAGGTCAGCCGCAAGGACTGGGCGCAGAAGGTCCCGCAGGATCTGCCGATCATGCTCATCTCCGGCGCGAAGGACTCCGTCGGCTTCAACGGCAGGGGGGTTCTGGCTGTGTCCGACAATCTCGAGCTTGCGGGCAATGAGCCGACTGTGATCCTCTATCCAAACGACAGGCACGAGATTCTCAATGAGAACGACCATGAGAAGATCTATAATGATATTATGAAGTGGCTGGATGGTGTGCTGGCGGCGCGCATGGAGCAGAGCGCGTAAGACACCAAATCATAAAAAGACAGAATCAAAGCCACCCGTTGAGCGGGTGGTTTGCACAGCCCCTAAAAGGGGCAACTACGGACTTAGCCCCTGAAAGGGGCACTGAAGTTTAGCACCGAATTACCATCACAGGCAGCCGCTCATGTGCGGCTGTTTTTTTTGAGATCATCCCAAATTTTGTGTAAGCATCCGTCGTAGTGCAGAATAGAAGCATTGTAATGGAGTTTTATATAAAATTTGGGGTGGTCTCGCAGCAGGCAATGGAACCCTTCCATGCTGTTCGGGATAGTGAACACGTCCGCAAGGACTTCACCTTCTGAATTCAGGATAAAGCAGTCGTGCTTATCTTTGGTAACATCAATTCCAACACAAATCATAACAAAACCTCCAGCGGTATATTTCGATTCTGTTTGATCCACAGGACACTTTGCTCTTGTAACCTTGTTCTAAATAAACCGTCTGGCGGTATCTAACTGATTAACAATACTGCAAAGGGCTGTGGTTGGAGCCTTTCTTGAACCATCTTGTGGTAGGATGAATTCACCAATCCACAGCATCCCTTACAGTGTAGCACAGCCCTTGGAGAGGGGCTATATAAACTACTACTCTATAATACAAGGTTGATTTCTATAAACAGAATCATCTTTTTGGAGGTTGATATGCACTTCCTATATAGTTCTATTTATATATTAACTATAAATTTATTATTATTGGTATAAATACAAAGAGGG
>DAWDUP010000182.1:0-3946 GCA_052346825.1 Candidatus Fimivicinus sp.
ACGCGGGAGGAGCTGACCTCCAACCGCCATACGGTGGAAGAGCTGTGCAGGGCGATCGGCGCGGACAGCCTGGGCTTTTTAAGCTGTGAGAGCCTTTATCCCCTCGTCGGCACACAGGAGCGTACCTTCTGCAACGCCTGCTTTACCGGCGAATATCCCATTCCCCTGGAGGAGATCAACGGCAATTTTCTCTCAAAGCAGCCCTGACAGCCGTACCAAGCTGTGAAAAACCGGATTGCGCCGTCAGGCGGGCCACACGCTTACCGTTCTATGAAAGGATGGCATTTGAATGAAAGATCGTTATGAATCCCCCCTGAACTCCCGTTATGCCAGCAGGGAGATGCAGTATATTTTCTCCCCGGATTTCAAATTCCGCACCTGGCGCCGGCTCTGGATTGCGCTTGCTGAAAGCGAGCAGGAGCTCGGGCTAGAGATTACAGATGAGCAGATCGAAGAGCTGAAGGCGCACCGGGACGATATCAACTACGAGGTCGCTCAGGAGCGCGAAAAGCAAGTGCGGCACGACGTGATGTCCCACGTTTACGCTTACGGCGTGCAGTGCCCCAAGGCAAAGCCGATCATTCACCTGGGCGCGACCTCCTGCTACGTCGGCGACAATACGGATATCATTACAATGACGGAGGCTTTGCGGCTTGTGCATAAAAAGCTTGTGAACCTCATGGATAAGCTCTCACAGTTTACGCTGGAATACAAAGACCTGCCCTGCCTCGCCTTCACCCACTTTCAGCCCGCCCAGCCGACCACGGTCGGCAAGCGCGCCTCCCTGTGGCTGGAGGACCTGCTGCTCGATTTTGAAGCGCTTGAATTTCAGCTCTCGCAGATGAAACTTCTCGGCTCTAAGGGCACCACCGGCACGCAGGCGAGTTTCCTCGAACTCTTTAACGGCGATCACGAGAAGGTAAAGCTGCTGGATCAAAAGATCGCGGAGAAGATGGGCTTTCAGGCCTGCTTCCCCGTCTCCGGCCAGACCTATCCCCGCAAGGTGGACAGTCAGGTCCTGTCGGTCTTAAGCGGAATCGCGCAGTCCGCGGCAAAATTCTCGAGTGATCTGCGGCTGCTGCAGCATCTCAAAGAGATCGAAGAGCCGTTTGAAAAGAATCAGATTGGCTCCTCCGCCATGGCCTACAAGCGCAATCCCATGCGCAGCGAGCGTATCGCCTCCCTCTCCCGCTATGTGATCGCGGACACACTCAACCCCGCCATGACCGCCTCCACCCAGTGGTTCGAGCGCACGCTCGACGATTCCGCGAACAAGCGCATCAGCGTGGCAGAGGGCTTCCTTGCGACGGACGCAATTCTGGAGCTGTATATCAACGTTGTCAGCGGGCTCGTGGTCTATCCGAAGGTCATCGAAAGGCGGCTGATGTCCGAGCTGCCGTTTATGGCAACGGAGAACATCATGATGGACGCCGTCAAGCGCGGTGGAGACCGGCAGGAGCTGCACGAGGCGATCCGCGTGCATTCCATGGCAGCCGGGAAGGTTGTCAAGGAGCAGGGCGGGGAAAATGACCTGCTCGAGCGCATCGCGGGCGACCCGCTCTTCGGCACCACGCTTGACGAGCTGAAAGCGCTCATGCATCCGGCAAATTTTGTCGGCCGTGCTCCGCAGCAGACGGAGGAGTTCGTGGCGGGGCAGATCCGCCCGATTCTCGACCGCTGCGCGGACGAGCTGGGGCTTGAGGTTGAAATTAACGTCTGACGCCGAGCCCAAACGGGAAGCCAGAGCTCAGAATGGCCTCGTATCGGAAAAGAAAGGCAGTGGGATCCGCTCTATGCGGATTCCACTGCTTCTTTTGTTTTATCTTCTTTTATTCGCCCTGCGTTCCGCCCAGCTTCCAGACCGGGAACGGCGGGGAAAGCGGCGCTTTCTCCTAAAACGATGAGCGTTTCCTCATTTGATATGCCGGATCACATCGGAAAAGCCGCGTGGACCGAGCACCTTGTATAATACGTCGGAGATAAATTTACACAATGTTTTGGCAATCTTATTCCATGTCTCCGCCGATTCGGATGGGCCCTCCATCAGCCCCGCGTCCGCAAGCGCCGTGCGCAGCCGGGCTTCCGCCGCCTTTGCCTGCGCGTCGTCGGCAATGGTGGAGGCGAGCATTGTGTTAACTTGCTCCATTGCCGCATATAATTCGTCCCGTTGCGCCTGCGGCAGGGCGGCAACCGTACCATCCGCCTCCGCCTGCTCCAATACCGGGAGCACATCCCTGCGCAGCTTTTTTGTGTTGCGCGTGCCGTTGAACTGAGGGAAACGCTCCGGAAAACTGTGTACACTCATGGGTTCCGCACGCAGCAGGAGCGTGGCCGCCAGCTTCAGCGCAGCATCGTTGCCCGCGATGCCCTCATGATCCTGATTGCGGTAATACCAGGTCTGCTCCGGCAGAACGCCTGCTGAAGCGTCGACCGTGCGGTCCGGGGAGAGATGGTGATGAGACGCTTCCTTACAGAAGGCGCCATCCTGCTGGTAGCCATCCGGGAAGGTCTTGCCCAGCTGTGTGCTCTTCGCGTGCATCGCGGTGGAATACACCTCGATGATCTCGTCTGTCGACAGATACGGCGCGGAGCCGACCAGCCCAAAATAAGGATAATTGACCGCTCCAAATGGCATTCCATAGCCGCACAGGTTATAAATCTCAATCCCGCGAGATACCTGCCGGGGCACCTCGGTTTCCATGCTCTTCTGTGCCTGATAATAGCGGTCGGTCTTTTCACGCAGGGCAGCGTGTGCCTCATCGCTCAGATAGCGCTCCCGCAGGGCCGGATATTCCGCGCTGGGCACCAGCGCCCACATGGACGGGCAGTTGACTATGAGCGTATCGAGCACCTTGGAGAGCGCTTTATCCAGCAAATCGTAGATGATCTGCTTCGGAATGATGTGCACCAACACGTTCACAAGGTAGCTCAGCGGCTCGTCTTCGCCGATCAGATCCGGGAACAAATCTGTATAGAGATACTCGTCCGTGATGATATTGCTGCCCCCCAGCAGGTCGCTGACGATCGAGGAGCCGTCAAGCGCCGCCACGGCGTTGACCACCTTGTTGATATCCTGCGTTTCCGGATACGCGCTGAAATAGGCGGTGGCCACCGTGCCGCCGAGGCTGACGGGCAGGAGGTTTACCTTTTCGTGCCCGGTCTGCTCCTTCACCATCTGGATATAATCGTTGAGATCCTCCGCCGCCTCATATGGCTCTCCGAAGGCATTAAAAGTAAAGAAATACACATGGTCCTCCCCGGCCACATCCGTCAGCGGCTGAACGGGAACCATCCGGTAAAAATACTCTCGGTCCTCCTCGTCACAGTCCGCAAAGGACTGGTAGTACCGTACGGTTTCAATTTTGTTCGCCAGCGTACCGTCCGGATTCGTTCGGTTGACGGAGAGCATCTCCGCTAGCACATCGGAGGCTTTGTCCGTAAAGCCGTCATCCTTCTGCGTAATCAGCATCTTCACCAGTGGAACGGCCAGCTCCTTGATCAGCTCATTGACATTGAAATAGAGGGGCCACGACGTGATCTCATTCCCCTGCGCGTCGACCGCCCGGTTCCCTTCCTCATCGAGCAGAAACGCACGGGACTGCCCGATTCCAGGCAGGATGATCGTGGGGCAGTAAGGGCAGTCGCCGTGGCAGTCCATGTTGGTCGGGCCGTCGTTTCCATTTTGACAGGTCGAAACCGTTTTTCCTTCAGGGGCGGGCGCCTCCGTCTGCTGCGGAACGCCGGCCAACTCCTCCACAGCTTCTTCGACCGTCGCGGCCTGCTGCGCCTTCGCATCGACGGTCACCTCCGCCTGCACACTCTCCCGCAAAACAGGGCTGCTTCCTGAACCTGCCGCCACCACGGAAAGGGTCAGAAGAAGTGCCATTCCCATTGAGACGGCTTTTCTCCAAGTCTTTTTCAATCCATTCTCCTCCTTCTCTACTAT
>DAWDUP010000183.1:0-518 GCA_052346825.1 Candidatus Fimivicinus sp.
CCTTCCTTTCATTTCCAATTGGTCTGGTAACGGTCAAAAATTAGCACCAAAAAAGCTCTCACCTCCCGAATCTGCATTGACGCAAATATCGGGGACGAGAGCTTTGCTTCGTGTTACCACCCCAAATTCACCTGCACCTCACGATGCGGGCCTTATCGGGTGCGGGCGGGAAATGATCCGCCGATACCCTATCTCAATAACGGGAGAAACCCGGCGCAGCCTAAGGCATTTCAATCGCGCAAATGCGCAATTTGCCCTCGGTGCGCGGCTCCGAGACCATGTTCGGCGCAAGCTGTCCTTTCTCCCTTCTCAGCAAATGGGATTCTCTGTAAAAGCGCCGTGCGCGTACTCCTTCTCTTCTCAGCCTTTGTACCATAGAGGATGCTCCATGATATGACTTATTATACCGGGTTTCCGTAACTTGTCAACCATATTTCTGTTGACAATCAGAACATTTGAGCATATACTAACTGTGAACAAATGTTCTAACACGCTTCTGAGGATGGGACGATGATGGA
>DAWDUP010000183.1:528-3938 GCA_052346825.1 Candidatus Fimivicinus sp.
GCTTCCGCATCGGCAACGCGGCCTCCTGTGGGCTTTGTCACAGCTTCGCCGCGGACGGCCGGTGCATCTCTCTGCTCAAGGTGCTCATGAGCAACGCCTGCGTCTACGACTGCCAGTACTGCGTTAACCGCATCTCCAACGATGTACCCCGTGCGACCTTCACGCCAAAAGAGCTCGCGGAGCTGACCATCCATTTTTATAAACGCAACTATATCGAAGGGTTGTTTTTGAGCTCCGGCGTGGTCAAAAACCCGGATTATACCTGCGAGCGCATGATCGAAACGCTGCGCATCCTGCGGGAGGAATACGGCTTTGGCGGCTACATCCACGCCAAGGCGATCCCCGGTGCGGATGATGCGCTTCTCTCTCGCCTCGGCCAGCTTGCGGACCGCATGAGCGTCAATATCGAGTTGCCCTCGCAGAAGAGCTTAAAGCTGCTCGCGCCCAATAAATCCAAAACGGATATCCTGCGCCCGATGGGCCTCATCCGCACGCGCATCGAAGAGCATACCACGGACCTTGTGCGTTACCGGCACGCGCCGAAATTCGCGCCCGCCGGGCAGAGCACGCAGATGATCGTCGGTGCTACGCCGGAGACGGATTACAAAATCCTCAATCTCTCCGCCGCGCTTTATCAAAAATACGGCCTCAAGCGTGTGTTCTATTCCGCCTATATGCCTGTGTCCAGCAATCCACTTTTGCCCTCCGTCGATACCAAGCCGCCGCTCCTACGTGAGCATCGGCTCTATCAGGCGGACTGGTTGCTGCGGTTTTACGGCTTTTCAGCCGGGGAGCTGCTCGATGAAAAGCATCCCAATTTTAACCCCTATATCGATCCAAAATGTAACTGGGCGCTCCATCATATGGAACTCTTCCCCGTGGAGGTAAACCGCGCACCACAGGAGATGCTGCTACGCGTCCCGGGCATCGGCGTGCGGAGCGCAAAAAAAATCGTCACGGCCCGCCGTGTGGGCAAGCTCGATTTTGCGGGGCTGAAAAAGATCGGCGTCGTCCTCAAGCGCGCGCAATATTTCATCACCTGCAATGGAAGGATGACAGAGGGGCTTAAAGTCACGCCTGACCGGGTGCTGCAGTCGATGATTTCCGAGCGGTGCCGGCAAATGCTGCCCCAGCTTGCGGACGAACCGGAGCAGCTGAGCCTATTTCAGCACGAGATCACGAGGGAGGATGTGGTGAAATGCCTGACCGGGCAAATGTAGCGTATCAGTACGACGGATCCTTTGAGGGCCTTTTATGCTGTGTCTTCGAGAGCTTTGCACGCAGGGAGCGCCCCGCCTCCATCCAGCCGGAGGGCACACAGCAGCTTTCGCTCTATCCCGCGCGTATGATCCCGACCGATCTTTCAAAGGCGCGGCGCGTGGAGGCGGGGGTCCGAAAAAAAGGATCAGACGAGGCCTTTCATCTGGTCGAGCTTGGTTATTAAACCTGCCATGAGGAAAAGGCACTGCTGACGCTGGATTTCATCCGCCTCGTGATGCGCTTCGGGCGGCACGCGCTCTCCATGCTGTCGGACGACACGGTGAACGAACTGACCCGCGCCGTTCAAAAGCTAACCAACGAAGCGCACCAGTATCGGCAGTTTGTGCGCTTTTCCATTCAGGACAGCGGCGCGATGACTGCTGTGATTGAGCCACAGAATTTTGTCCTCCCGCTGATCGCGCCCCATTTCTGTGACCGCTACCCGAACGAGTCTTTTCTGATTTTCGACGAAGCGCACGGTGCAGCGCTCATCTCTGCGCCAGGCAAACATGCGATCCTTCCGGTGGATGATTTTGAGCAGCCGACGGTAGGAGAGGAGGAGCGTAAATTCCGCGCGCTGTGGAAGCTGTTTTACGATACGATCGCGATTGAGGGGCGCTATAATCCGAAGTGCCGGATGACGCATATGCAGAAGCGGTACTGGAAGCATATGACGGAGATGAACGGCGCGATCATGATGAAAACGGAATGGAAGAAAACATTTTTAAATAGAGAATAGAAGATGTAAGTTTGAGCATTAATATCAAAGTTGAGAATTACCATTCGGCCAAGTTTTCTGGATGCAGGAGGGCACGATGATGCACATAATAGCCCCAACGGTTACAGCGCGCCCTTGATTTGCCCGCTGTTTTAATCCTTAATACCAATAATTTCTTCGCGTGATTTAAACATATAACCATTGTCCGCCAAGACGTTCATATCCTTCAGGGCGACACCGGTACCTTTCACCACGCAGTGGAGCGGGTCGTCCGCCATGCGGGCGCGGATTCCCGTGCGCTTTTGCATCATCGTGTCCATGCCGTACAGCAATGCGCCGCCGCCGGTCAAAACAATGCCCTGCGTTGCAATATCGCCCACAAGCTCGGGCGGTGTAACTTCAAGAATGCTGCGCACCGCTTCAAACAGATCGTCGAGCAGATCGCTGATTGCTTCATAAACCTCGGTGGAGGAGATTTCAAAGCTTTCCGGCATTCCAGTGATATAGTTTTTCCCCTTGGCAATCATCGCCACTTCTTCTTCCCGGACATAAGCGCAGCCGATCTGCTTTTTGATTTCCTCCGCCGTCCGTTCGCCAATGGTTACGTTTTTATAGGTTTTCACATAGCGCATGATCGCTTCGTCAAATTCATTGCCCGCAATCCTGACGGAGCCGGAAATTGCGATGCTTCCCATGGTGATTACCGCGATGTCCGTGGTACCGCCGCCCATATCGACGATCATCGTGCCGTAAGGGTGGTGAATGTCGATTCCCGCGCCGATGGCCGCGGCGAGCGGTTCTTCGATCAGGCAGGCCATGCCAGCGCCAGATGCCGTGACAACGTCAAGGATCGTCCGTTTTTCCAGATTGGTTACGGAACTGGGCATGCAGACGATGACGTGTGGCTTGAAAATCCGGTTCCCGCAGATTTGTTGAATATAATACTGCAGCATTTTTTCCGTCATAGGGAAATCAGAGACGACGCCATCTTTCAAAGGGCGGATTACGGAAATAGAATCCGGGTTGCGCCCGATCATTCGATAAGCAGGTTCGCCCACGGCAATCATCCTGCCTTCCTTGGTCCTATCACAGGCGATCACAGAGGGCTCTGTCAGGACGATGCCCTTGCCCTCTACATAAATCATGACGGAGCTCGTGCCAAGATCAATCCCAACGCCCAAACCGAACATGTCCTCACCTCCAGGCTGTCTTCCTTGTAATCATGCTATCCGTACTAGAGTATACGAATCATCGGCATTTGTCAAATGGGATCTGTCGAATGAGGCCACAAAGTAAAAAGCCCTTCAATCATCTTGTGACCGAAGGGCTCGTTTGGCACAGAATCCCCGCCATGCCGGGAACGGCGATTAATAACCTGCCTCAATAAGCAGGTGAGTGCTTTCCCACCGGGTTCTCGCTCCCTTCTTCCAGC
>DAWDUP010000184.1:0-536 GCA_052346825.1 Candidatus Fimivicinus sp.
GGATGAAACGAATACATTCTATTTTATATCAACTGAAAGGGTTGCGATTTCTTTTCTATGTTCCATTTTTTTTGATCTATATGGTCATACCTATTTTATGCATACAGAGTTATTTTGCAGTAGGAATCAGCGACAGTCTTTATCAAACGATTATTACATTCACACAAATGCTGATCCCTGTTATGTCGGTTTGGTGGCTGATCCTTGTTTTTCGGGAATATATTGAGTCAGAGGGGAATGAAATTTTATTTCTCTATGCCAAACGGATCAAACTGGCCGACGCCGGTATTCTGTTCTGCTTTTTTATAATTACAATTTTACCCTTCTACATCACATGTTGCTTTATATTCCAAAATTTTATATTTGAATTTATCAAAATAGTTATGGTCTGCACTTTTTATTTCGGTTTCTCCTATCTGCTGATTTTTTTATCCGCTTCAATTGCAATCACCTGGATGATTGTATTTATCTATACGGTTGCCAACACTATTTTTTACAAGGATCAGGCGATTTTTCCTCTTTACTATTCACTGGAG
>DAWDUP010000184.1:546-1217 GCA_052346825.1 Candidatus Fimivicinus sp.
TGGGATTTTATCTGCCTTTGATGCTTTTGGGGGTCCTGCTTCTTCTTTTGGGCGTCCAACTGAACAAAAAATGGAGAAAATACACATAATATAATCAAAAATGCTCTGATGATTGAAATAGAGCGGAACAGAAAGCCGTGCGCCCGTGCCGAAATGCACGCTCGCACGGCTTTTTATGAGCCTTCTATAAAACAACCAACCAGATATTGTCAGCAAAATGTTATGTGTAATTGCCCAAAATGTAAAAGGATTGTGAAGCCGCTTGTAAGCCCCCTCCGGCTGTGCTAAAATCAAATGCAGAAACCAAACCAAAGGCTGGGAGGCTTGCATCATGCAGAAAATTTTGATTGCAGACGACGAAGCGCACATCCGCCGGCTGGTGTGTGATTTTCTACGCCGGGAGGGCTACGAGCCGCTGGAGGCAGAGGACGGCGAGCAGGCTCTCTCCGTTTTCCGTGCGAACCCCGACACGGCGCTTTTGCTGCTCGACGTGATGATGCCGCAGCGCGACGGCTGGGAGGTTTGCCGCGCTGTCAGAGAGACCTCCAACGTCCCCATTCTGATGCTCACCGCCCGCAGCGAAGAATTCGACGAGCTGATGGGCTTTGAGGCCGGCGCGGACGACTATGTGACGAAGCCGTTTAGCCCCTCCGTGCTGATGAGGCGCGTCG
>DAWDUP010000184.1:1227-3918 GCA_052346825.1 Candidatus Fimivicinus sp.
GCGCCGGGCAAGGGGGACGCCATGCATATAGACGAGCTCGCCATTAATGAAGAGGCGCACGAGGTCACCCTGCACGGAAGGCCGCTGGAACTCACGCTCAAGGAATACAATCTCCTGCGCAAGCTCCTCGCAAGTCCGGGCCGTGTTTACACGCGCGAGCAGCTGCTTGACTCCATCTGGGGCATCGATTACGTCGGCGATATCCGCACGGTCGATTCCCATATGGCGCGGTTACGCACAAAACTGGGCGAGTGGGGCAGCGCGCATTTGAAAACGGTTTATGGAATGGGCTATAAGATTGAGGGGCACGTATGACGGCGCAGAAGCATTTGTACGGCAAAGCAAAGCCGATTTCAGGAAGCATCAAGCAAAAGCTCTTTTTTCAGATCGTGGCAATTCTGCTGCTGAGCGCCGCGCTGATTTTGTTTGTCAATTCCCGCCTGCTCTCGCAGGTCTATATCTGGCGGGAAAAGGATAACCTTCAGCAGGCCGCGCGCAGCATCAGCGAGATGGATCAGACGTCCGACGATTTTCGGGAGCAGCTCTCTTCCCTCGCTACCAAATACAACATCACCGTTGAGATCATTGATTCGGCTGGGCGCGTTGTCTGGGCCACGATTTACGATCCTTATAGCTATAACTCCGGCGGCTCCCTTTTCGGCGGCGATATTTTTCAGCAATTCAAGCACAACCTGAACACGCTCGAACGGGAATCGCGCGAGGACGGCTCCTATTTTGAAGTGCGCGAGGGGCGCAGCCACGATATCCAGTATCTTGTCTTCGGCCTTCCAACGGACAGCGGGCAGACGGTAGAAGTTTTCGCGCAGAAAAACGTGATCGAATCCAATGCGCTGCTGGCGAACAACCTTTTTGGCGCGATCACGGTGATCATCATGCTCAGCGCCATTGTACTGGCGGCGTGGTACGCGAATAAATTCACCCGGCCCCTCATCGCCATGAACCAGGTCACTCGCGGCATGGCGCAGATGGATTTCTCCCGCAAATGCACCGCCAAGGGGAAAGACGAGCTATCTGAGCTCGCGCGCAGCATCAATGTCCTCTCTGATTCCCTGGATGCGACCCTGAAGGACCTGCAGCAAAAAAATCAGCAGCTGGAAGCAGACATTGAGAAGGAGCGCCGCACAGAACAAATCCGCAAGGAGTTCGTCTCCAATGTCTCTCACGAGCTCAAAACGCCGATCGCCATCATCCAGGGCTATGCGGAAGGGCTTCAGCTCGGCGTAGCGCAGGAGCCAGGGCAGATAGTGGAATACTGCGGTGTCATTATGGACGAGACCAAACGCATGAACCGGATGGTGATGGAGCTGCTGGAGCTCTCCCGCTATGAGGCGGGTGCTTACCAGCTGCATGAGGAGCCGTTTTTCATCCATGCGCTGGTCGACGAATTTCTCAGCGCGCGCCGGCTGCTCTTCGCAGAAAACGGCATCACGGTGGAAACAGATATTCCTCTCACTGCCCGCGGCTATGGCGATACCGAAAAGCTTACGACCGTGCTTAACAACTATGTCATGAATGCGGTCTCCCATGCCGCTGGGGAAAAACGGATCGTGATTGACTGCGTGGATGCAGCGGACAAACGGTACCGGATCCGCGTTTTTAATACCGGAGAACCGATCGCGCAGGATGAACTCGATAAAATCTGGATCAGCTTCCACCGGGCAGACAAATCCCGTAAACGCGGCGCAGAGCAGCGCTATGGCCTCGGCCTCTCCATCGTTCGTGCGCTGCAGGAGCTGTATGGCTGCGGATATGGTTGTGAAAACAAAGAGGACGGCGTGCAATTCTGGTTCGACATCAAAAAAGCGGAGGAGGCCCTCCCTTCCCCGGCCGAACAGCCGGGCGAGACGATCCCTCCGCAGGAAAACGACGCTCCGGCGAAAGGATAAGGTGAGAAACATGCGGCTTTTTGTGGCGGTCTGTCTGGATGCCTCTTGCAAGGATATGCTCTGCACTGCGATTGCAGGGCTCAAAGGCCATGCGTGTCACGGCAACTTCAGCCGCCGGGACAACCTGCATCTGACGCTCGCCTTCATCGGCGAAACGAACCGCCTGGACGCGGCGAACCAGGCGCTCAGCTCTATACGGGCCGAGCCGTTTACAATGGAGCTCTCCAGCCTTGGAAGATTCCAGCGAAGCGGCGGTGATCTCTGGTGGATTGGCGTTGCGGAAAACGATGCGCTGAGCGCTCTTCAGCAGCAGGTTGCTGCGGCGCTCACAAGGGCGGGCTTTTCCCTGGAAAAGCGAAAATTCCGCCCGCACCTGACGCTGGGGCGCGAAGTGGTTCTGGAGCCCGGCTTCAACGCAGAAGCCTTTGGAAAATCGCTCCCCCCTGCCCGGCTGCAGGTCAGGGAAATCGTCCTGATGGAATCCCGGCGGATCAATGGCATACTGCAATATGTGCCGCGTTTTGTGCAGCCGCTAAGGTGAGTTACAGGGAACGACGCGCGTACTGTGAACCGTGCGATTGACAACAAACAGGCGGTATGCTCCCGCAGTGGGCAGCATACCGCCTCAGCTTGTCGAAAAAGGGATATCGTTTCATCAAAATGCACAAGAACAATTTCGTAAGATTTCTCCATTACGCTTGCCTTTTTTGATTGCCCTGACAAGCGAAGAAGAAATTGAAACGCGCTCAGGCCGCGCGGGCCCTTCCTTTTCCGTTCGGCCGGA
>DAWDUP010000185.1:0-3475 GCA_052346825.1 Candidatus Fimivicinus sp.
GATCGGGGAGTGATTTAAATGCGTGACCAGAGAAAATCAAAAGGAGAAAAACATGCGGAAAAGGCGCCTGATTACCGCGGCATCACGCCGGACGCACTCTGGCTGCTGGCGGAAAACCGCTTTCAAAACAGCAAGGAATTTTATGAATCTAAAAAACCGGCCATCAAGGAACAGGTGCTGATCCCGATGCAGCAGATCTGTGCCGCGCTTGCGGACAGGATGGAAAAAATCGATGATAAAATCTGCCTGGTCCCAACGCGCATGGTATCCCGTATCCGGCGCGATACGCGTTTCACGAAGGATAAAACACTTTACCGGGAGCACGTCTGGATTACCTTTATGCGCCCAAAGAAGGAGTTCCCCTGCTCACCTGCCTTCTGGTTTGAGATAACGCCCCAGGGCTATCGGTTCGGCGTGGGTTTTTACTGCACAACCCCGCAGCTTATGCAGGCGTACCGCAGTGCAATTCTGGAAGATCCGGCGGCCTTCCGCAAAGCTGTGAAAAAAACGGAAAGAGCGGGCTTTGCCTTTGGCGGCGAAAGCTATAAAAAGAACCGGCCCGGTGATGTGCCGGAGGATCTGCGCGATTATTTCAACCGGAAGGACGCGTTTGTCTGCCGGGAGAATCCGAGCCTTCTGCCGCTGCAGGAGGCAGGGATCATCGCAGAACTCAGAGAAGGCTTTTCTGAGCTCGTGCCGCTGTATCACTTTCTCCTGAAGGTAAGCGAGGATACCAATGGGATCCAATCATAATCTGAAATGCAGACGGCTTTTGGCTGCCTGCATTTTCTTTCGAGTTAGAAATGGAAAAAAGAAATCAGATGTGTTACAATCATTCTGATAGCATGGATTCCTCACAGGGAAGTGATGTCTTGTCCGGCTTTGCCCATCTTCATTTGCATACAGAATATAGCCTGCTCGACGGTGCGTGCCGGATCGGGCCTTTACTCGACCGCGCCAAGGAGCTCGGGCAAACGGCGATGGCCATTACAGACCACGGCGCGATGTACGGTGTGATCGATTTTTACCGCGCTGCCCGGGAGCGCGGGATGAAGGCCATTATCGGCTGCGAGGTCTATGTTGCCGCGCGCACACGCCACAATAAGGTACATGCGCTCGACAGCGAGCGCAGCCATCTCGTGCTTCTGTGTGAAAATAATATTGGCTATCAGAATCTGATCGCCATGGTGAGCGAAGCGTGGATAGAAGGGTTTTATGTCAAACCTCGGATTGACCATGAATTACTAGAAAAGCATCATGAGGGTATTATTGCACTCTCCGCCTGCCTGGCGGGGGAAATTCCGCGCGCGCTGTCCCGCGGTGATTATGAAGGCGCAAAGGAAACCGCACTTTGGTATGACAACCTCTTCGGGCGAGGAAATTATTTTCTCGAACTACAGGATCATGGCCTGCGCGAACAAAAGCAGATCAATCCGCTGATCATCCGTCTATCCCGCGAAACGGGCATCCCGCTCGTTGTCACAAACGATACGCATTATATCTATAAAGAAGATGCCCGTGTCCAGCAGGTGCTCATCTGCATCCAGACGAACCACACAGTGGGGGAGGAGACGGGCCTCGAATTTGAAACGCAGGAATTCTATCTCAAGAGCGAGGAGGAGATGCGCGCGCTCTTCCCGGAGCTTCCGGAGGCCTTTGATAATACCATGAAAATTGCAGAACGCTGTGATGTGACGTTTACCTTCGGAGAGACGAAGCTGCCGCATTTTGAGGTGCCGGGCGGGGTGGATCATTTTGAATATTTCACCCGGATGTGCGAAACAGGCCTTCGGGAGCGCTATGGGGAGCATCCGCGGCAGGACTATATCGACCGGCTGCATTATGAACTGAATGTCATTCACACAATGGGCTATGTCGATTATTATCTGATCGTCCATGATTTTATCCACTACGCCAAATCACAGGGCATCCCCGTCGGCCCCGGACGAGGCTCCGGCGCGGGCAGCATCGCAGCTTACTGCATCGGCATCACGGGCATCGATCCAATGAAATATCAGCTGCTCTTTGAGCGCTTCCTCAACCCGGAGCGCGTGAGCATGCCGGACTTTGACATTGATTTCTGCTATGAGCGCCGTCCGGAGGTGATCGACTATGTGGTGCGCAAATACGGGGCGGACCATGTCGCGCAGATTGTCACCTTCGGGACGATGGCGGCGAAGGCCGCAATCCGCGATGTCGGCCGGGCATTGGGCGTGCCCTACGCCACGGCGGACAGCATCGCAAAGCTTGTCCCATATGAGTTGAATATCACGCTGGACGCGGCGCTCAAAAAGAGCGCGGAGCTGCGCGAGCAATATGACAGCAGCGAGCAGGTGCGCGACCTGATCGATATGGCGCGCAAGGTTGAGGGCATGCCGCGCCATGCCTCCACCCATGCGGCGGGCGTTGTGATCACGCGCGACCCGGTTTCCACCTATGTGCCGCTGGCGCGCAATGATGAATCGATTGTCACACAGTTTACGATGACGACGCTCGAGGAGCTCGGCCTATTGAAGATCGATTTTCTAGGGCTGCGCACTTTAACGGTAATCAACGATGCGGAGAAAATGATCCGCCTGCGCGAGCCGGATTTCGATGTCAATCAGATTTCCACGAAGGACGAGAAGGTCTATGAGATGTTTTCCAGCGGGCAGACAGAGGGCGTTTTCCAGTTTGAATCCGCAGGGATGCGCAACGTCCTGATGGGCCTCAAGCCCGAAAGCCTGGAGGATCTGATCGCCGTTATCTCGCTCTACCGGCCTGGCCCGATGGAGGCCATCCCCACCTATATTGAAAATCGTCATCATCCGGATCGGGTGCGCTACAAAACGCCGCTTTTAAAAGATATTCTGGATGTCACCTATGGGTGCATGATCTATCAGGAGCAGGTGATGCAGATTTTCCGAAAGCTTGCAGGATATTCCTATGGGCGCGCGGATATCGTGCGCCGCGCCATGTCCAAGAAGAAGCATAAGGTCATGGAGCAGGAGCGTAAGAATTTTATTTATGGCCTTGTCAATGAGGATGGGAGCGTGGAATGCGAAGGCGCGGTCAAGCGGGGCGTGGATGAAAAAATTGCCAATGAACTCTTTGATGAGATGTCCTCCTTTGCATCTTACGCCTTCAATAAATCGCACGCCGCCGCCTATGCATATGTTGCTTATCAAACGGCGTGGCTGAAATGCTATTACCCATGCGAGTTCATGGCCGCGCTTTTGACGAGCGTGCTCGACAGCGCGGGTAAGGTTTCCAGTTATATTGCAGAGTGCAGCCGGATTCACATCTCCGTGCTGCCGCCGCATGTCAATGAGAGCCTGGAGGGCTTTACCGTGGCGGACGGCCGCATCCGCTTCGGCCTGCTCGCCGTCAAAAATCTCGGCAGGGGCTTTATCAAAGGAATTTTGGAGGAGCGAAAAACCGGCGGACCTTTCACCTCGTTTTATTCCTTCTGTAAGCGCATATATGGTGGGAAGGA
>DAWDUP010000185.1:3485-3910 GCA_052346825.1 Candidatus Fimivicinus sp.
GGGCTTTGGATGGGCTCGACGCCAATCGTCGGCAGATGCTGCAATCGCTTCCCGTGGTGATGGAAACGCTCGAGGCGGATAAGCGGCGCAATATTGATGGGCAGCTCGGTTTTTTTGATATGTCCGCTTCTTTTGGAGAGGATACCGGCCCGGCCCTTCCAGCGGTTGATGAATTCCCGGCTGCGGAAAAGCTGCGTATGGAAAAGGAGAGCACAGGGCTCTTCCTTTCCGGCCATCCGATGATGGAATATCTGGATGCTGCGCAGAAAGTGCAGGCTGCCCGGATATCAGATTTATTAGACGCCGCGCAGGAATATTCTGCGCGCTATATGGACAATACACAAGTAACGCTGCTCGGAATCGTTGCCTCTGTAAAAAAGAAAATTACAAAGAATGATGCCACGATGGCTTTTTTATCCGTCGAG
>DAWDUP010000186.1:0-3765 GCA_052346825.1 Candidatus Fimivicinus sp.
GGGCCCGCGCGGCCCGAGCGCGGTCCAATTTTTTCTTCCCTTGTCAAGGTGATCAAAAAAGGCAAGCGTAATGGAGAATTTTTACGAAATGGTTCTTGTGCATTTTAACAAAACGATATTCCTTTTTCGACAGGCTGAGGCCTTATTGAAAGACGGGAAGTTTTTTAGCATGCGGGTCGAATTTCATTACTGTCCCATCATTGGGACTTTGCATGGGGCAGGAACGGGAGGGAGCCTTGCATTTTTTGGGACAAGCGTGTATACTTGGAATCAAAAAGAACATTTGTTCTATCAAAATTTGGTATCCGGCCGGGAATCAAATGGAGGATTCAGTTTGAAAGATCAATCATTTCAAACGGGGATTTTGCCCTTTGGCGTCGGAAAGGATGGCGCAAGAGTTGCCTAAGCGCTTTTTTGAAAACCGCTTGGAAACCGGACAAAACGTCTTGATTTCAGCGAAAGGATGGTTATCATTATGACACTATATGAATTGGGAGAAGAATATACGCAGCAGTCCGCTTATATCCGCGCACAGATTTTATGTCTGCGTCCACAGCTGAAAACTTTGCAGGGAGATGCATATATTCAGATGAAAAATCGTATTTTAAAGCTGTATGCAATTGCAGGAGAATGCCGGGAGACTGGCGAGTATTTGAAAAATTATTATAAGGAGTCGTAAACTGGCGCATACTGGAGGGAGAACGAGCAGGCAGGCGCTCAGCCGGATTGCCAGAAAATCGAGTTTGGTATATACTAAACATTATATTTCCTTTTTTGTGTTGCCGCAGGCTGGCGGCGCGAGGGAAATGTGAAAATACAAAAAGGAGTGGAGCCTATGTGTGGCATCATTGGTTTTATCGGCGGGGAACAGGCTGCCCCGATTCTGCTGGGCGGCTTAAAAAAACTAGAATACCGCGGCTATGATTCGGCGGGGATTGCCATTTTAGAAGATGGACAGATCGATATTGCCAAGTCAAAGGGCCGTCTGGAGATCCTTTATGATAAAATTGACGGCGGACGTAGCTTCCATGGCACTGCGGGAATCGGACATACACGCTGGGCGACGCACGGCGAGCCCTCGGATGCAAACTCTCATCCGCATCGCAGCCGCAGCGGAAAGTTTGCAATTGTACACAATGGAATTATAGAGAATTACGCCACCTTGAAAGCACAGCTGCAGGACAAGGGCTGCGAATTTGCCTCCGAGACGGATACGGAGGTGATTGCCCATTTGCTTGAGCAGAACGATACGGGCGATCTTCTGGAGACGATCCGCCGCACGGTCGCTCAGCTGGAGGGCTCTTATGCCCTCGGAATTCTCAGTGAAGAGCATCCGGATGAGATCGCCTGTGTGCGCTGTGCGAGCCCATTGATCGTTGCGCTCAGCGACGGAGGCAATTTTATCGCCTCCGATGTCACAGCAGTTCTCCCCTATACGCGCCATATCTATCAACTTGACGACGGAGAGATCGCCCTGCTGCGCCGGGACGACGTGACGGTCTATAACGCGGAAGGCTGTCGGATCGAAAAAGAACTGAAAACCATCACATGGAGCGTGGCGGCGGCAGAAAAGGGCGGCTATGAGCACTTTATGCTTAAGGAGATCATGGAGCAGCCGCAGGCGATCAGCGCAACAATTTCACCCCGTATCGGCAATGACGGCCGGATTGTATTGGACGGGATCTCCCTGACAAAAGAGGAGCTCAAGGCGTTCCACCGAATTTTTATCCTTGCCTGCGGCTCTGCATACCATGTAGGTGTGGTGGGGAAATATGTGATCGAGGAGGTTGCACGTATCCCGGTTGAAGTGGATATCGCCTCAGAATTCCGCTATCGGATGCCGCTTGTCGATGAGCGTTCTCTGGTGCTCATCATCAGCCAGAGCGGAGAAACGGCCGACACGCTGGCTGCCCTGCGCGAGGCCAAATCGCGCGGTGCGAGAGTGCTGTCGATCGTGAATGTCGTCGGCAGCACGATCGCAAGCGAAAGCGACGACGTGCTCTATACCTGGGCCGGGCCGGAGATCTCCGTTGCAACCACAAAGGCATATAGCACGCAGCTGACGCTGATTTACCTGCTGGCCTTCTATATCGCCGACGCGCTCGGCAGGGTGGACACACTGACGCTGCGCCATGCACTCAATGAATTGATTGCGCTGCCGGACCAAATACAGAAGATTCTCGATCAGGCGCCGCAGATCGAGCAGTTTGCGCAGAGGCTTTGCTATCTGGACCACGCCTATTTTATCGGGCGGAATCTCGACTATGCCGTGGCGTTAGAAGCGTCTCTGAAGCTTAAGGAGATCAGCTATATCCATTCTGAGGCGTATGCCGCGGGCGAGCTCAAGCACGGCACGATCTCGCTGATCGAGCCCGGGACCTTTGTGGCGGCTCTTGCCTGCTGCGAGCGGCTGTTTGACAAGACGGTGAGCAATATCCGGGAGGTCAAGGCGCGCGGCGCGCAGGTGCTCTGCGTTACCCAGCAGGGGAACGAAGCGGCCGCCCAGCAGGCGGACCATGTCTTTTATGTACCCCGTACCCATCCGCTCTTTATGCCGTCGATTGAAGTGGTCCCCATGCAGCTTTTGGGCTATTATGCAGCAAAGGCGCGCGGCTGTGATATTGATAAGCCGAGAAACCTTGCAAAAAGCGTCACAGTGGAATAGAATAGGGGCGTATCAAAAAATGACGGGGGTTCAAAGCCATGGATATGAGTGCACTCAAGCCCAATGAGAAGAAAAATCTGGAGATTGAAACGAGCGGGGGGAAATACCTGCGTTATCCGGTTAAGACCCATGTAGTCATGGCGGGCGACAGCCTGACTCAGCTCATGGATCAGTATGTGAAGCCCTATCTCGAGCCGGATGATATGATCTTCATCAGTGAAAAAATCATTGCAATCAGCCAGGGGCGTGCATTTGACATCGACGAGATTAAGGTGTCGCCGCTTGCCAAATTTCTGTGTAAGTTCGTCTATAAATCCCCCTATGGGATCGGGCTGGGTAGCCCGTGGACGATGGAGCTTGCTATCCGCGATATCGGCGTGCCCAAAATTTTATTTGCGGCGTTCTGCTCGGCGGTTACAAAGCCCTTTGGTAAGCGCGGCGTATTCTACAAAATTGTCGGCGATGCCGGCCGTGCGATCGACGGCCCCTGCGACTATACGCTTCCCCCTTATAACCACTATGCGAAGCTCGCCCCCAAGGATCCTGACAAGGTTGCGGCAATGCTCCGGGAATATACGGGCTGTAAAGCTGTCGTCGTGATGGATGCAAACGATATCGGCCGGGAGATCCTAGGTGTATCCTCTCCGGATGTGGATATCGAGCTGTGCAAGGAGATTTTTAAAGACAATCCGCTCGGCCAGGCGTCTCAGCAGACGCCGATCGCCATTGTTCGGAAGGATTCTTAAGCCTGAAAATGAAATGACGGACCATATCCGATCCTCTATTCAATATAGAAGGAGGATCGGATATTTTTGTATTGCAAATTAGCAAATAATTCAATCGTTTAGACAAAAATGCGCCGCTGGGCGCTGTCGGGAGGCCGAGGCAGCAGATCGCTTCACCAACTGCGTGGCTCGTGAGGGGATTTTTGCCCCTGCCGCGCACGGCAGGGGCAAAAACGAACCTTTCCATGTGTTTGAAACGCCGTGAGGCGTTGAGTTTGGAAAGGTTCGCCGAATGGCTTTTAACGTGTCTCAATCTTTCTGCTGCCGAAGTGCCGTGCAAAACGGCCCCTTTTGCTTCCTTTTCCGGCCGAACGG
>DAWDUP010000187.1:0-3729 GCA_052346825.1 Candidatus Fimivicinus sp.
TGCTTCCTTTTCCGGCCGAACGGAAAAGGGAGGGCCTGCGCGGCCTGAGCGCGGTTACAAGATTGTTCTTGTGCATTTTGATGAAACAATAGCCCCTATTCGACAGGCTAAAACACCGTCTGAAAAAATCAGACGGTGTTTTATATCATTATAGCGGTTCATCCGTTTTTACTTAAACAGCAGCAGCATAAAGCCCGCTGCGATTGCGGAGCCGATCACGCCCGCCACATTCGGGCCCATTGCATGCATGAGCAGGAAGTTGGCGGGGTTGGCCTTGCGGCCTTCCTTCTGGGCGACACGCGCCGCCATCGGGACGGCGGATACGCCGGCCGCGCCGATGAGCGGATTGACCTTGCCTTTCGTGACGAAATACATGAGCTTTCCAAGGAGCACGCCGCCTGCTGTGGAAAAGGCGAAGGCAACAAGGCCAAGGGCGACGATGGCAAGCGTCTGAACCTTCAAGAAGGTTTCGCCGTTCGCCGTTGCGCCGACGGAGACGCCAAGCATGATTGTGACGATATTGCACAGTGCATTCTGCGCCGTGTCGTTGAGGCGGTCCGTTACGCCGCTTTCACGGAAGAGGTTGCCGAGCATCAGCATGCCGATCAACGGGGCAACGTCCGGAATCAGGAGCACGCAGATCACAGTGACAACGATCGGGAAGATGACTTTTTCCGTCTTGCTGACCTTACGCAGCTGCTCCATTTTGACCTCGCGCTCTTTCTTGGTGGTGAGCAGGCGCATAATCGGGGGCTGAATCAGCGGGATGAGCGCCATATAGGAATAGGCCGCAACCGCGATCGGGCCGAGCAGCTCAGAGGCGATCCGGGTGGCGAGGAAAATGGCCGTCGGGCCGTCCGCTCCGCCGATGATGCCGATTGCCGCCGCCTGCGCGGGCGTAAACAGGCCCGTCGCGATGGAGATGACAAAGGCGACATAGATGCCCAGCTGTGCCGCGCCGCCGAGCAGAAGGCTCGAGGGGTTCGCAAGCAGGGGTCCGAAATCCGTCATCGCGCCGACGCCCAGGAAGATCAGGCATGGGAACACGCTGCTCTTGACGCCCTGATAGATGATATACAAAACGCCGGATTGCAGCAGAGACGGCCCCGGCTGCATAAGCCCGGCCTCAGGCAGGTTGGCAAGCAGCATACCAAAGGCGATCGGCAGCAGCAGCAGCGGCTCAAATTTTTTGACGATCGCTAGGAACAGAAAGACAAAGGACACACCGATCATCACAGCCTGCTGCCAGGTGAGCGCCATAAAGCCGGAGTTTTCGATTAATTGTTTAAAAACTTCTAAGATGTTCATGCGGAAACCCCTCCGCTTAACCGATTACGGCGAGGATGTCGTCCGTGGAGACAGTGCTACCCTTGGAGACCAGAAGCTGCTTGACCGTGCCGTCGGCCGGAGCGACGATATCATTTTCCATTTTCATCGCTTCCAGAATGAACAGCACGTCGCCGGCCTTGACTGCCTGACCGACAGAGACCTTAACATCGAGGATCGTGCCGGGCATCGGGCAGACCGCCTTTGTACCTTCCGCGGGAGCAACTGGCGCTGCAGGAGCGGGTGCGGTGGCAGCCGGAGCAGCGGCAGGAGCGGCGGTTGCGGGAGCCACTGCAGGAGCAGGAGCGGCTGCAACCGGAGCCGCCGTGACGCTATTGACAACGGCCTGGCCCTCTTCAACCTCAATTTCGTATTTTTTACCATTTAATGTGACCATGTATTTCATTGTGAGTTCCTCCTCTTAGTCAATCTCTTGAATCGATTTGATGATGAGTTTTTCAGGCGGGATACCAGTCTTGTCGCTGATGATCGCCAGCAGGACCGCTTCGGTTTTGCTATCCACGGTGACCTGGCGGATGGATTTGAACTGCAGGCGTTCCAGCGGGATGCCGGTCTGATTGCTGATGATTGCCATCAGCATGGCGGCGGTCTGTTCATCCGTATCGACGAGCAGAATTCCGTTTTCCACCGCTGCGGCGGGAACTGCCGGGGCAGCTGCCGCAGGAGCAGGCTGGATCGGAATAACCGGCGGCGTCTCTACAGGCTGAGCGGCAGCCTTGCCACTGTGCGCGCTCTTTTTCTCAAAGGTGCGGATCAGCTTGGAAAGCAGCACAATGACGACTGCCAGGAGCGCAAGCTCTATCAGGACGGCCAGAATGCCCACGAGCGCGATCAAGAGGGAATCCCCAAAAGTAACGGTTTGGTTTGCCAGCATAGGGCATATGCCTCCTTATCAGTCTATTTGCTCGATGGAATAGGAGAAGGTATTCTTTTCACGCATTTCGCGCTTTTCAAAGAATTTTTCCGCCTGTGCAGGGAAGGCGATATAGGAAAGGACATCCTCATCGGACTTTGCGCGGCTACCGAGCTCCTCCTTCGCCTTTTCAAAGCCGGGCTCGAGAAGGTCTGCATAGCGAACCGTGACGGGCTTCTCATCGCCGAGGATTTTATCCTGGATTTCCTGATTGATCTCGCCAGGCGCGCGGCCGTATTCGCCGTGCAGATAGGCCTTGATTTCCTTGGAAACATTTTTATAGCGCTCTCCTGCGAGCACATTGGCGGTTGCCTGCACGCCGACCATCTGGCTCATCGGCGTGACCAGCGGCGGGTAGCCGAGATCCTTGCGCACGCGTGGCACCTCTGCGAGCACCTCGTCGAGCTTGTCGAGCGATTTCTGTGCGGTCAGCTGGGCGACAAGATTGGAGAGCATGCCGCCGGGCACCTGGTAGACCAGCGCATCCGTCTCCGTGGAGAGGACCACAGGGTTTAACAAGCCGCTTTCCAGCGCCTTTGCGCGGATGGGCTTGAAGAAATCGTTGATTTCCTTGAGCTTTTTATCGTCAAGCGAGACCTCGTAGCCCGACTGGCGCAGTGCATAGGCGAGCGTTTCGGTCGCGGGCTGTGCGGTACCGCCGGAGAAGCAGGAGATCGCCGTATCGATCACGTCCGCGCCGGCCTCGACGGCCTTCTGTAGCGTCAGCGGGCCGAGGCCTGTGGTGCAGTGCGTATGGACGACGATCGGAATCTTGACGTTTTCTTTTAGGGCCTTGACAAGGTCGTAGCCCTCCTGCGGGCCCATGATGCCGGCCATATCCTTGATGCAGATAGACTGAACGCCCATGCTCTCCATCTCTTTTGCCATCTTGACATAGGCATCGAGCGTGTGGATCGGGCTGATGGTGAAGCAGATTGTGCCGCTTGCATGCGCGCCGGCCTTCAGGGTTTCGTCGACGGCGACCTCGATATTGCGCAGATCGTTGAGCGCGTCGAAAATGCGGATGATATCGATGCCATTTTCTACGCTTTTGCGGACAAATTTGCGGACCACATCATCCGGATAGTGCTTATAGCCCAGCAGATTCTGGCCCCTAAGAAGCATCTGCAGCTTCGTATTCGGACAGGCGGCGCGGATGGTGCGCAGCCGCTCCCACGGATCCTCGTCCAGATAACGAAGGCAGGAGTCGAACGTCGCACCGCCCCAGCACTCGAGGGAGTAGTAACCTGCTTCATCGAGTTTACTGAGAATCGGTTTGAACTCGGAAAGCGGCAGGCGCGTCGCGATCAGTGACTGGTTCGCATCGCGCAAGACCGTTTCGGTAAACTGTACTTTCATTTTGTAACCTCCATACGTCCCCAATCAAAGGTAACGGCAGATTCACAGGAAAGGGCGGGCGACAGCCCGCCGCCTCCATGAAAGCTGCTATTCTGGGGCAGTAAACGTCC
>DAWDUP010000188.1:0-3705 GCA_052346825.1 Candidatus Fimivicinus sp.
GTTTCTCATCGCTTTCGTAACCGGCATCTTTATGCGCCGCTGGGCGCTGTCGGGAGGCCGAGGCAGCACCCGCAGCAGCTATCTGCGTGGCTCGTGAGGGGATGTTTTGTGCCGTAGCACAAAACACGAACCTTTCCATGTGTTTGAAACGCCGTGAGGCGTTGCGTTTGGGAAGGTTCGCCGAACAGCTTTTAACGTGTCTCAATCTTTCTGCTGCCGACGTGCCGTGCAAAACGGCCCCTTTTGCTTCCTTTTCCGGCCGAACGGAAAAGGATGGGCCCGCGCGGCCTGAGCGCGTTCCAATTTCTTCTTCCCTTGTCAAGGCAATCAAAAAAGGTAAGCGTAACGCAGAAATTTTACGGAATGGTTCTTGTGCATTTTGACGAAACGATATTCCTTTTTTGACACACTGAGAAAATCTTCGATTTCGTGTGTGATTATAACCGCAGGGGGGATGATGACCTGCACAGCCTGATACTCACACGATGATGGGGGAATAATCTCTTCTTGTTTCAAACATCATCTTTGTTTTCCCGCATATATCTTAGAGAAGAGCAATTGCAAGCGGGGTGTCAGAGATGAAAAAAAACAGATGGATTTGGGCGGCAATCGCCGCATTTTTGATTTTGTTTTGTATTTTTGTTATGATAGTGGAGCGGAAAAACGCCGATGCGATGCAAACCGCTTCTGCGGGAGGCGGGTCTGGACATCCGACCATTTTGATCGATGCGGGCCATGGCGGCGTCGATGGCGGCACAGTTGCAAAAGATGGAACGGTGGAGAAGGGGATCAACCTCGAAATCGCGCTCAAGCTGGAAGCGGTTTTCCGAATGATGGGCTTTGATACGGTGATGACGCGCCGGGAGGATATTTCGATTCATGACGAATCTGCCAAAACAATCCGTGCACAGAAGATATCCGACCTGCACAACCGTTTAAAGCTCATCAATGAAACGCCGGATTGTCTGTTTATTAGCATTCATCAGAATTCGTATCCCTATCCCAATAATACCGGAACGCAGGTGTTTTATTCACCGAACAACCCGGAGAGCGAGGCGCTGGCAGCGTCGATTCAGCAGTCTGTCATTCACCTGATCCAGCCTAAGAATACCAGAAAGATCAAGAAATCCGGGACGGAAATCTATTTGCTTTATCAGACGAAGGCACCTGCCGTCATGGTGGAATGTGGCTTTATGTCCAATGCGCAGGAGACGGAAAAGTTGCGTACCGAAGCATATCAGAGCGAGCTGGCGCTTTCCATTTTTTACGGCGTTTTAAATTATCTTAACGGAAACGATGCCAGCGCTTCAGTTCTGGTGACTCAATGAAGCAGAGAGTCGGAAAGGTCAGGTTTTTTTAATGGCACAGAAGTCGAAAACCATCTTTGTTTGCAGTCAGTGTGGCTACGAGAGCCCCAAATGGTATGGCAAATGTCCCGGATGCGGGGAGTGGAACAGTATGGCTGAGGAGGTGCGTGCGCCGATTTCCTCCTCTTCTACCAAATTTTCATCAGGCGGCAGAGCAATGCCGCACGTTGTGCAGATTAATGATATTGCCGCAACATCGCTATGCAACAGGGCTCAAGGAGTTGGACCGCGTTTTAGGAGGCGGAATTGTCAAGGGCTCGCTGGTGCTTTTGAGTGGTGATCCCGGTATTGGTAAATCGACGATTCTGCTGCAAATCTGCGGCTTTTTGGGGGAAACGCTGCGGATTCTGTATGTATCCGGTGAGGAATCGGCCCATCAGATCAAGCTGCGTGCCCAGCGTCTGGGCGTTGCAACGCCGAATCTTTATATCATGTGCGAGACAGATGTACAGATCATCTCGGAATTGATCCAGGCTGAAAAGCCAGATATCGTTATCATTGATTCGATCCAGACCATGAATCACTCTGATATCGCTTCCTCCTCCGGCAGCGTCACGCAGGTTAGGGAATGCACCGGCCTGCTGATGCGCACGGCGAAAAGTATGGATATTCCAATTATTGTCGTCGGCCACGTCAATAAGGACGGCAATATCGCGGGGCCGAAGGTGCTTGAGCACATCGTCGATGCCGTGCTTTATTTCGAAGGTGACCGGCATTTTTCCTACCGGATTCTGCGGGCGGTCAAAAACCGATATGGCTCCACAAACGAGATCGGCGTGTTTGAGATGCTTGACAATGGCCTGAGTGAAGTGGAAAATCCTTCCCTGATGCTCTTGTCGGGGCGTCCGCAAAATGCCTCTGGCACCTGCGTCGCCTGTGTTATGGAGGGCTCCCGCCCAATCCTCGCCGAAGTACAGGGCCTTGTTGCGCCCACAGGCTTCGGTACGCCGCGCCGCATGGCAACGGGCTTTGATTATAATCGTATGTCCATGCTAATGGCAGTGTTGGAGAAACGGGCAGGATATTTCTTTGGCAATATGGATGCCTATGTCAATGTGGTGGGTGGCTTTAAGCTGGACGAGCCCGCGGCGGATTTGTCCGTTGCGCTTGCGCTCGTCTCCAGCCTGAAGGACTGCGTGGTACGGGAGGATGTACTGGCCTTTGGAGAGATCGGGCTTGCGGGGGAGATCCGCGCCGTGGGCAATACGGAGCAACGCATCAGTGAGGCGGCCCGGCTCGGCTTTCAGAGGTGTGTCGTACCGCGGCATAATTTGAAAAGCCTGTCTACCAGCGTGAAACACAGCATCGAAATTGTTGGAGCACGCACAGTGCGCGAGGCGTTTGAGGCAATTATTGGTTAACCTTCCTTTGCTTATCATCCTCTTTTTGGGCAACAAAATAGACGCATCCTTTTTGAAGGCTGTTGACTGCATCCGCTTTTTGCAGGGTACAGCAGCCTTCCACCTGATAGCGGCATTTTGCACTGCATGGAATCAAATTCATAGCTCTGCTCCTTCTCCGGCATTATGGATTTCCTGTGCATTATAGTGTAAAAAAAAGACCAGTAAATATACGTTTCGCAGATAAAATCGTCTTTGTCAATCAGGATCGTTTATCGATCCGGAAAGGCCGGAAAGCACTATGTTTCCTGTTTTCGTTCCGAATCTTCCCACGAAAAGAGTTTCGGCCGCTGTGGTGGGCAGCATTGACCCGCGCGTGATCCGTTCGCTGGAAGCAATGGGCGTTTGGACGCTGACAGTTGGCCCCAACCGCAGCCTGCCGGCCGCTTTATGCCGGCATGCCGATATGCTGGTACATCCCTTGGGAAACAGGACCGTTTTGGTTGCGCAGGGGGAGCACCGCCTCTGCAATGAGCTCAGCGGATTTGGCTTTTCTGCTGTATCTTTGAAAAAAGAGCTGGCACCACATTACCCTGGGGATATTCAGCTCAATGCGGCACGTATCGGCCGCAGGCTTGTCTGCAATGTAGAATATACCGCTATGGAATTACTGCAGGCCGCGCGGCAGATGGAGCTGGAAATCATCGATGTCCAGCAGGGGTATGCCAAATGCAGCCTTTGTATTGTATCCGAGGAGGCTGTGATTACTGCGGATGAGGGATTGGAACGCGCCTTGAAAAAGGCCGGGGTTGATGTGCTGAAAATTATCCCCGGCTGCATTCGGCTGCCTGGTTATGGCTATGGCTTCATCGGCGGCTGCTGTGGAAAGCTGGACGCATCCACGATGGCCTTTGCAGGAGATGTAAACACGCACCCCGATGGCAAAAAGATCCTCGCCTTTTTGGAGCGATATGGAGTCCGTATCTGCAACCTGCTGC
>DAWDUP010000189.1:0-362 GCA_052346825.1 Candidatus Fimivicinus sp.
ACGACCCGGAGGACTGGTGCATCGGCGTGGGCGATATGGCCGATTATCTGGTGGAAACACACAGGGGCCATTATGTTACACATGATGAAGTAATGCAGATTTTGCAGCGTGCCGAGGACAACGGCTTTGTGCACCAGATCACCAACATTGACGGCGAAAATAAGATTTTCGCTATCTGTAACTGCAATGTAAACGTCTGCTATGCACTGCGTACCTCGCAGCTGTTCAACACGCCAAACCTTTCCCGCTCGGCTTATGTAGCAAGGGTAACGACAGAAAACTGTGTTGCCTGCGGCCGCTGCGTGGAATACTGCCCCGCCGGCGCGGTCAAGCTGGGCCAGAAGCTATGCACGAAGGATGGG
>DAWDUP010000189.1:372-3696 GCA_052346825.1 Candidatus Fimivicinus sp.
GTCTCTTATCCGCAGCAGGAGCTTCCCGACGCGGTGAAATGGGGCCCGGAAAAGTGGGACGAGGATTACCGGGATAACAACCGCATCAACTGCTACGACACCGGCACGGCGCCCTGCAAAACCGCCTGCCCGGCGCATATTGCCGTACAGGGCTATTTGAAGATGGCGGCACAGGGGCGCTACCGTGACGCCCTTGCCTTGATTAAGAAGGAAAACCCATTCCCCGCTGTGTGCGGCCGCGTATGCAACCGCCGCTGTGAGGATGCCTGCACCCGCGGTACCGTCGACCAGGCAGTCGCCATCGACGAGGTGAAAAAATTCATCGCCCAGCAGGAACTGAACGCCGCTACCCGCTATATCCCGCCGGTGGTTCAGCCCTCGAACCGCGGCCTGTTCACAGAAAAGATCGCGATTGTCGGCGCAGGTCCGGCCGGCCTGAGCTGCGCGTATTATCTGGCGGAAAAGGGCTACCGACCCACTGTGTTTGAAAAGAACGAGCGCCCTGGCGGCATGTTGGTGTACGGTATCCCATCCTATAAGCTGGAAAAGGATGTTGTTGCCGCGGAGGTGGATGTCCTGCGCCAGATGGGTGTGGAGATCAAGTGCGGTGTAGAGGTCGGCAAGGACGTTACACTGGATGAATTGCGCAAGCAGGGTTACAAGGCCTTCTACATAGCGATCGGCTGTCAGGGCGGTAACATGGCAGGAATCCCGGGCGAAGGCGCCGAGGGTGTGATGACTGCCGTAGATTTCTTGCGCAAGGTGGGCGAACAGGAAGCTTACCCCGTGCAGGGTAGGGCGGTCGTGATCGGCGGCGGCAACGTAGCCATCGACGTGGCGCGCACCTGTGGCCGTTGCGGCGCAGATGAGGTTGCCATGTACTGCCTGGAGCCGCGCGATGCGATGCCCGCCTCTCAGGAAGAAATTTTTGAGGCGGAGGATGAGGGCGTTCAGATCCACTGCGGTTGGGGGCCGAAGGAAATCCTCACGGAGGACGGTAAGGTTACGGGCATCGTGCTGAAAAAATGCATTTCCGTATTTGACGCTGAGGGCCGTTTCTGCCCGGTTTATGACGAGGCGGATACCGTGACCGTGCCCTGCGAGCAGGTGTTCCTCAGCATCGGCCAGAGCATTCTCTGGGGCGATTTGCTGGCAGGCTCAAGGGTGCAGCTGGGCCGCGGCCAGGGCGCTGTGGCCGACCCGGTTACCTATCAAACGGCAGAGCCTGATATCTTCGTGGGCGGCGACGTCTACACCGGCCCCAAATTTGCCATCGACGCGATTGCCGCCGGCAAGGAGGGCGCCGTTTCCATCCATCGCTTTGTGCAGCCGGACAGCAGCCTGGTGATCGGCCGCAACCGCCGTCAGTTTATTGCGTTAGACAAGGATCATATCGTGCTGGAAAGCTACGACAATTCCTCCCGCCAAATCACAGGTATGGATGAGAGCATTGACTACCGGAAGTCTTTCCGCGATGCCCACAAAACGTTCACTGAGGAGCAGGTAAAAATCGAAACTGCCCGCTGCCTTGGCTGCGGTGCTTCTGTGGTCGATCCCAACAAGTGCATCGGCTGTGGCTTGTGTACCACGAAGTGTGAATTTGATGCGATTCATCTGTATCGCGAGCATCCTGAGTGCAGCAAGATGATCAAGGCGGAGGATAAGATGAAGGGCATCCTGCCCTATATGCTCAAGCGCGAATTTAAGATTCGGTTTGGCAAGAGGGAAAGTTAAGCCTATGCACGAATTGGGTATCGTTTTTCACATCATCGACAGCCTGGAGCAGGTTGGCGAAAAGAATCATCTGCGTTGTGTGTCCACTGTTACGCTGGAGCTTGGAGAGGTGTCCACCGTCATTGATTCTTATTTACTGGATTGCTGGAAGTGGGCATCGGATCGATCGGAGCTTTTGCGGGGCTCACAGCTGAAAATCGAGAAGATCCCCGCGGTGACCATCTGCGAGGACTGTGGCAAAACATATGGCACGGTAGAGCACGGGAAAATCTGTCCATTCTGCAAAAGCGGAAACACGCACCTTGTAACCGGAAACGAAATCAATATCAAGGAAATCGAAGCGTGCTGATGAGGGCAATTGCAGGGTTTATGATTCCATATCTGTATGGATCGAATAAGGAACAGGGAGGAAGCAATCATGTTGTTTCAAATTTACGGGGAGAACGCCGGCTATCAGCTGCTTGGCTGGCTGCTGGTTTTTGTGGGGCTGATCGTGCTAAACGAGCTGTCCCGCAGGACGAAGAAGGGCGGCATCTTCTTCTTCCTGATCTTGCCCGCCGCACTGACGGTGTATTTCATCGCCATTTACGTGGGCGCCGCCATGGGGGCCGAATGGGCGCTGAATAACCAGACCTATGTCCACATGAACAGCTGGTTCCACTATGCCAAGCTTTACGCGGCAACCGCCGGGTGCATCGGCTTTATGATGCTCAAGTATAAATGGAGCATCGGCAAGAAGGAATGGTTCAAGGTGTTCCCCTTTGCCATCGTCGCCATCAATATTCTGATCGCTGTCGCGAGCGATTTCGAATCCGGCATTCGCGGCGCCATGGCCATGTCCGAAACGGGTACCCGCTGGTGGCTGTCCTCTGAAAACGTCTGGCTATACGGAGGCTGGTGGAACTGGGTCAACGGCATTGCGGGTATTCTCAACATCCTCTGCATGACGGGCTGGTGGGGAATTTACTCCTCCAAGAAGCATACCGATATGCTCTGGCCGGATATGACCTGGTGCTATATCCTCGCATACGATCTTTGGAATTTTGAGTATACGTATAACAATCTGCCCACGCACGCCTGGTATTGCGGCCTTGCGCTGCTGCTCGCACCGACCTTTGCCAACGCCTTCTGGAACAAGGGCGGCTGGATTCAGAACCGGGCAAATACGTTGGCGCTGTGGTGCATGTTTGCGCAGGTGTTCCCGCTGTTTCAGGATACGGGCGTGTTTGCGGTGCTTCCAGTTTTGTATACGGACGGCGTGATGGACGCTGCTGTCCGGCCCGGTGCAGCCAATCCCACCATGCAGGGCGTTATCGCTATTTTAGCCTTGGCCGCCAATGTCTGCGTGCTCGCCGCGATCATTAGGCGCTCTGTTAAGCAGAAGAAGAATCCGTATAAAAACGAAATCTTTACCGACCAGCGTGACTTCCAGCTCGCTATGGAGCGGGCGGAGGTGCGGTAAAGGCTGCCTGCCTTTCAAACGAGTAAAAAATGAGCGGCGGCATGCTTTTGGGCATACCGCCGCTGTTAATGTGAGCGTGATTAAGATGAATAAGCGCGAAGTGATCAAATTTTTCGACCGTTGCGCGC
>DAWDUP010000190.1:0-1527 GCA_052346825.1 Candidatus Fimivicinus sp.
GCCAGTTTTCCGATGTGTTCGGGCGGACACTCGGGACAAGACAGGGCGAGTATTTCCACCGTTATTATATCGGTCTTTACAATATTCTGCAGGCGCTGTGCGACCGCTTCCCGCACGTGCTGTTTGAATCCTGCTCCAGCGGGGGTAACCGCTTCGACCTCGGCATGTTCTGCTATATGCCCCAATGCTGGACGAGCGATAATACGGACCCGCTCGACCGCATCCGGATTCAGACCGGCACTTCCTATGGATATCCGCAGTCCGTCATGACGATGCACGTCAGCGCGTCGCCGAGCTTCGCCTCCCTGCGTGCCTCCTCCATTGAGGAGCGGTTCAATGTGGCGAGCTTCGGGCTGATGGGCTATGAGCTGGATATAACGAACCTGTCCTCCTTTGACCGCGCGGCGGTCAAAAAGCAGATCGCGTTCTACAAGGCGCACCGCAGGCTGCTGCAGTTCGGCGAATTCTACCGCATCGGCGACCCCTTCAAAGACAATACCTGTGCCTGGCAGGTCGTTTCCCCGGATCAGAAGGAATCCATGCTCGGCTGCTTTCTCAACCGGCTCATGCCCAACAGCGGGCCGGACCGGCTCTCCTTCGTGGGCCTCGACCCGGCAAAGACGTATCGCTTTACCGCGCGGCAGCAGCTTTTGAACCTGCGCACCTTTGGCGAGATCATCAACACGCCGCTCCCCAGGAAGTTTGACATGGAGGACGGCAAGGTTTATAATTTCCTGACAGATCATATCCGCCTGCATTCAGAGAGGGAGGATTATACGCTTCCCGGCGCATCGCTGCTTTATGCAGGGCTTGTGCCGTGCCAGCTCTTTGTGCTGAGCGGATATAACGGCAAAACGCGCGTGATGACGGATACGGATTCCCGCGTTTATTACCTGAAGGAAGCCGCAGAGGAAGAGATCACCGGCGGCGCGGATGAACCTGCGTCCATTGCCCTGCATCAGCCTGAACCCAATGCTCACTGAGAGAAGAAAAGAATTGAGAAAGGATTTGATTGGATCATGAGAACGACCCTGCCCCTGAATTTTGGCTGGCGCTACACGCCCGCCTTTGACCCGGCGATGGTTACGCCCACCTTCGACGCGAGCGCTTTTGCGCTCGTGGACATCCCGCATACCTGCAAAGAGCTTCCGCTGAATTATTTCGACGAGCGGGATTACCAGTTCGTCAGCGGCTACCGCAAGGAGTTTGCCCTGCCAAGGGGAATGAGGATGAAGGGCAACCGTTTCCTGCTGCATTTTGAGGGCGTGGCCAACGCCGCAAAAGTGTATTTAAACGGCACCCTCCTCGGCGAGCATAAGGGCGGTTACACAGCCTTTGTTTTTGATGTGACCGACACGGTCAAAACGCGCGGCAATGTTCTCACCGTGGAGGTCGATTCCACGGAGCGCCCGGAGATTCCTCCGTTCGGCAGGGTCGTCGATTATCTCTGCTACGGCGGCATTTACCGTGAGGTCTGGCTTGAATGCGTCAATGAGGTGTATATTGAAGATACCTTTATCCGCACCA
>DAWDUP010000190.1:1537-3575 GCA_052346825.1 Candidatus Fimivicinus sp.
GACGTGACCTTCTCAGAGAAGACACAGGGCGATTTAAAGCTTGAGCTGTACGACAGCGAGAAACTGATCGCTTCCCAGGCCTGCCCGTTTGAGGCGAAGGTGCTCAATCTCAAATGGCGCGTCTCCGGCGTGACGCTCTGGTCTACGGAGCATCCAAAGCTCTACACCCTGAAGGTGGTCTATAATGGCGGCACGGATGAAAAATCCTATCGCTTCGGCTTCCGCGAGTGCGAATTCCGCAAGGACGGCTTCTATCTCAATGGAAAGAAGATGAAGATTCGCGGCCTGAACCGCCACCAGAGCTATCCGTACGTCGGCTATGCAATGCCGGCCTCCGCGCAGAAGGCGGATGCCGACCTGCTCAAATTTGAGCTCGGCTGCAATCTGGTGCGCACCTCGCACTATCCGGATTCCACACACTTCCTCGACCGCTGCGATGAGATCGGTCTGCTTGTCTTCACCGAGATCCCGAGCTGGCAGTTCACCGGCGAGGGTGAATGGCGGGAGAACTTCCTGAAGAATGTGGCTGATATGGTCAAACGCGACCGCAACCACCCCTGCGTCATCCTCTGGGGCGTGCGCGTCAATGAGGGGCAGGACTGCGACGAGCTGTATGAAAAGACGAACGCCATCGCGCATTCGCTGGATGATACCCGCCAGACGGGCGGCGTGCGCAATTTCCCGCAGAGCCATCTGCTGGAGGATGTTTATACCTACAACGACTTTATCCATTCCGGCGGGAAGATCACGCTGAACCTGCCCATGATCGTGGCCGGGCCGAAGGCGCCCTATCTTGTCACGGAGCACAATGGGCATATGTATCCCACCAAGAGCTTCGACCGCGAGGAGATCCGCGTGGAGCATGCGCTGCGCCACGCCCGCGTGCTGAACGCGGCCTACGGCAGCAGCCGCACCAGCGGCGCGATTGGCTGGTGCATGGCGGATTATAATACGCACAAGGATTTTGGCAGCGGCGACCGCATCTGCTATCACGGCGTGACGGATATGTTCCGCGTGCCGAAGCTTGCCGCTGCGCTATATGCCTCCCAGCAGGATGAGACGCCTGTGATGGAGATTTCCTCCTCCATGGATATCGGCGAGCATCCGGCGAACCAGATCGGCCAGGTCTACGCCTTTACCAACTGCGATTACGTGAAGCTCTATAAAAACGAGGTGTATGTCAGCACGGCATACCCGAATAAAAAGGCCTTCCCGCACCTGCCGCACCCGCCGATCTTCACGGATGATTTCATCGGCGACGCGCTCACCGAGAAGGAGCATCTCAACGAAACGGCGGCGAAGTTTTTGAAGCCCGCGCTGGTGGCAGGCTCGAAATACGCCTTCTCCATGCCGAAGAGATATTTCCTCCTGGCGGGCCTCGGGATCGTCACGAGCGGCATGAAGATCGGCGATATGGTCTCCCTGGTTGAAAAGTATATCGGCGGCTGGGGCGATGAGCAGATTTCCTACCGCTTCGAGGGCTATAAGGATGGGCAGCTCGTCAAGACGGTCGTCAAAACAGCTGTGACAGAGAGGGCGCTGGATGTCCGCGTCGACAACCCGCAGCTCGTGGAGGCGGATACCTATGATGTGACCCGCGTCGCACTGACTGCCATTGATCAAAACGGCAACCGCCTGCCCTTTGCGAACAATGCCGTGACGGTTACTGTGGATGGCCCTGTGGAAGTGATCGGCCCGAAGACCTTTGCGCTCATCGGCGGCGACCGCGCCTTCTGGCTGCGCACAAAGGGCGAAAGCGGCGAGGCGACTGTTACGATCACGGTTGAGAATATGGGAACCTACACCTGCAAGGTCAACGTCACCAAGCAGGCGTAAACAACAGCAGAAGAAAAATATCCGCAGCCTCTTTAAGGAGGGGCTGCGGATATTTTGCAGCTTGTCGATCAAGTCTAAGAAAAAGGTGCACAAACAAGCATGGTTTCTGATCGCTTTCGTAACCGACATCTTTATGCGCCGCTGGGTGCTGACGGAAGGCCGAGGCAGCATATCGCTTTACTCACTGCGTGGCTCGTGAGGG
>DAWDUP010000191.1:0-3509 GCA_052346825.1 Candidatus Fimivicinus sp.
CCTATAGACATTGAAAATCATAGGCCAGTGTGATATAATTTTTTCATTATCAGATCATTAGGAGGATATTGAGATGAAACATATCGTAACGTTAAATCAGGCGAATCTGAAGAAGAGCGCTGCAAAGGGTGGCTGTGGAGAGTGCCAAGCTTCCTGCCAGTCCGCCTGCAAAACTTCCTGCACGGTTGCCAATCAGAAGTGCGAGAAATAATGCTTTCAAATCGGCTTCAAAATGAAGGGGCAGGCAACTGTCCCTTCATTTTTCGTGCGCTTGATGGCCCAAATTTTTGTTGCGCATGGAAAGGATGGTCCTACAAATGATTCATAAGTTTTATTTAAATGGTTTTTATATTGTACTCGATGTCAACAGCGGCGCAGTCCACGTGGTCGACCGGCTTTCTTATGAGCTGCTTGATGATCTTGAGGCGCCCTTGCCCGAAAAATGCCCGCAACAGCTCATAGACCGCTTGCAGGACGATTACAGCTCTGCGGACATTCAGGAAGCCTATGCGGAATTATACGGCCTCTATCAAAATGGATTTCTGTTTTCAGCAGATGAATATGCACCGTTTGCCGCTCAGATGGGGCCCGCGCCGATCAAATCCATGTGCCTGAATATTGCGCATGACTGCAACCTGCGCTGCAGCTATTGCTTTGCAGCACAGGGTGATTTTGGGCATGGCCGCAAGTTGATGCCTCTGGAGGTTGGAAAGGCAGCAATTGACTTTTTAATCGAACATTCCGCAAACCGCCATAATCTCGAGCTGGATTTCTTTGGCGGCGAGCCGCTGATGAATTTTGAAGTAGTTAAGCAGGTGGTCGCATATGCGCGTTCCCTGGAGAAGGAGCATAACAAAAATTTCCGTTTTACCATCACAACAAACGGGTTGCTCCTGACAGATGATAAAATTGACTACATTAACCAAGAAATGTCCAATGTCGTCCTTTCTATCGACGGACGAAAGGAAATCAATGATTCCCTGCGATTCCGTGTGGATGGCAGCGGAAGCTACGATACGATTGTTCCCAAATATCAGCGTCTGGTGGAGAAACGCCGGGGCGGTAAATTTGACCAATACTATGTCCGCGGCACATTTACGAAAAGAAATCTCAATTTTACAAGAGATGTCGTCCATATGCGGGAGCTCGGCTTTGATCAGATTTCGATTGAACCCGTCGTCGCAGATCCGGAACAATTGCCCGTCGCCTTGACCGAGGAGGACCTGCCGCGCATTTGCGAAGAATACGAAAATCTCGCAAAAGAAATTATTCGCAGAAAAAGAGGAGGGGACACGTTCAACTTTTTCCACTTTATGTTGGATCTCGACCAGGGTCCATGCGCCATCAAACGGCTGCGCGGATGCAGCTGCGGCAATGAATATGTTGCCGTCACGCCGGAGGGCGATATTTACCCCTGCCATCAATTTGTAGGAATGAACGAGTGGAAGATGGGAAGCGTGCTGGATGGTTCGCTGGATCAGGATAAGAAGCAAAGGTTTTCCAAAACCAACGTCTATGAAAAGCCGGAATGCCGCACCTGCTGGGCGAAGTTTTATTGCAGCGGCGGATGCAACGCCAATCATCTCCAATATGCAGGAGATATTTTGAAGCCCCATAAGCTCTCCTGTGCGCTCGAACAAAAGCGGCTGGAATGTGCGATTATGATCAAGGCGGCGCTGGCATAAGCGGAATCAGATGAACAAATCAAAAACCACTGCTGTTTGTTTATGGTGAACAGCAGTGGTTTTTGATTTGAGGCCAGTTCTATTTTTCTCCGGTTTGCCATACCTATTAGAGATATGTGCAAAAAGGAGGAATCAAAATGGGGACAAGACGTATCAGATCACGTGAAAGACGGCCGCTTCAGGGTGGGGTGCTTACAGAACGCATCGCCGCTGGCTGGAAATTGATTCTTTTGACAGCACTGTTTACAGCTGGAATGGCTTTTGGCGCGGTTCTGGTAAAAAGCAGCACGGATCATGAATGGTTGGAAAAGATGATGAATCTGCTACAGGAATACAGCATCATGCACAGCTCACAATCCCTGTTTGCAACCATGTGCAATTCTCTGTTTGCAAATCTGATTTATCTGGCGGTTGCATTTACGGCAGGGCTCTGCGCGCTGGGGCTTCCGTTCCTGATGCTCCTACCGTTTATCCGCGGGCTCGGTATGGGCGCCGTATTTGGATATCTTTACAGCACAAAAGCGCTCATGGGGGTTGGGTATTGTCTGCTGATTTTGCTGCCCGGGGCGATCCTGTCCACGGCCACCCTTTTGATTGGCTGCCGGGAAGGGCTGACAATGTCCTTTGATGTGTTCGCTGTGATGAATGGAAACAAAACGCTGGACGGCTATCATAATTTTCGCCTTTATTGTGCGCGTTTCGGCATTTTGCTTGCATTACTGGCCTGTGCATCTCTGGCGGACGCTTTGTTTGCCAAGGCTTTCTCCGGCTTCTTTCACTTTTGAGGATCCTTTTTCGCTTTTTGTCTATGCAAAGGATTTGCATCAACCGCGGATTTGATCTGATCATCCACAATATGCGTATAAATTTCAGTCGTTCCAAGATTCTCATGGCCCAGAATCTCTTTGAGCACCAAAACGTCCACCTTTCCGTGCTGATACATCAGCGTGGCGGCTGTGTGACGCAATTTATGTACCGATAGGCCCTGGCCGGATAATCCCGCCTTGTCCAAAAAGGTATAGACGACATGCTGGACCGTCTTTGGGCTGATCCGTTGTAACCGGTTGCTGAGGAACAGGGCGTTTTTGTCCTTAACACCATCTACTGGACGCACCTTTATATAGGCGGCCAGCGCTTCCTGACAGGCCTGATTGAGATATAAAATGCGCTCTTTATCGCCTTTGCCGGTCACACGGATGATTTCATTATCATGGATATCGGAGAGATTGAGACCGACAAGCTCAGAAAGCCTCATCCCACAATTGAGAAAAAATGTGATCATGCAGTAATCACGCTCTTTGTTTTTTCCGTCAATATGATCCAGAAGGCTGATGCTTTGATCCAGCGTCAGATATTTCGGAAGCGCTTTTTTTTGCTTCGGTGTGTCAAGCTCCTGCATGGGATTTTCATCCAGTAATTTCATCTGGACCGTCAAATATTTAAAGAGGCCTCGAATGCTGGAAACCTTGCGTGCACGTGTTGTTGCATTATTATGTCGTTCATTTTTGCAGTATGATAAAAAGGAATAAGCGTCACTGAGCGTAATGGTGCGGATAAAAGAGATATCCAGATCAGTAATATCGATTGAATCAAAATCTGCCGAAGCGGAAACAAGGCAGCGCGATTGTTTCAGAAAGCGGAAAAAGGTGCGCAGGTCAGTTGCATATTCTTGCACGGTCAAAGGAGATTTGTTTTTGACGACGTCAAGATAATGCAGAAAGTCAAGGAGAATGGATGGAAATTCAGAATCGTTAAATGAAGACATGCTTATTCACTTGATTAGAATTACGTAAAATCATTATTTAAGTTTCAGTAATTTTTGCC
>DAWDUP010000192.1:0-3507 GCA_052346825.1 Candidatus Fimivicinus sp.
GCGCTATCGTGCGATCATCGCACGGCTTGGCATCCGTAAATAATGCCGAATTGAGGCAGGCGGGGAGGCCTTTCTCCCCGGCCTGCCTTCCTGTCTGTTAAGGAGCAATTCTGACAGATTCCGATCTTTTTTGCATCCATTCGGGCAGGTGCATGATTTAGCAGTGAATCGAGCGCATGGCTTTTATGGCTCGTGCGCTGGATTTATTGCTAAGCGTGTTGCCTCCCGTGGAAATATTTTTTACGAGGTAGAGACATGTTTGAAAGTTACAGAAAGTTTGAAACAGTCCTCGCCGGCCGTCCGCTCACCGTGGAAACCGGCAAGATGGCGCAGCTCGCAGGCGGTTCCTGCCTGATCAGCTATGGCGAGACCCAGGTGCTGTGCAATGCGACGATGTCCGACAAGCCGCGAGACGGCATCGACTTCTTCCCGCTTTCCGTCGATTTTGAGGAAAAGCTCTATGCTGCGGGCAAGATCCCCGGCTCCTTCCAGCGCCGTGAGGGCCGTCCGAGCGAGAAGGCGATCCTTGCCTCCCGCGTCATCGACCGCCCGATCCGCCCGCTGTTCCCGAAGGATATGCGCAATGACGTCGGCGTTGTGGCGACCGTCATGTCCAGCGACCCGGATTGTTCTCCTGAAATCACAGCGATGATCGGCGTATCCGTTGCGCTGAGCATCTCCAATATCCCGTGGAAGGGCCCGATTTCCGGCGTTTCCGTCGGTTATGTCGACGGAGAATATGTGATTAATCCCACCGCTGAGCAGCGTGAGGTCTCTGAAATGGCGGTCACCGTCGCTTCGACGGACAAGCTTGTCGCCATGATCGAGGCAGGCGCAAAGGAAGTGCCGAACGACGTGATGTTCAATGGCATCATGGCGGGCCACGAGGCGAATCAGCAGATCATTGCATTCATTCAGGAAATCCAGAAGGAGGTCGGCCGCGAGAAGGTCGATTTCCCGTCGAACGATCCGTCTCCCGAGCTTTTTGAGGCGGTTAAGGCGCTTGCCATTGACGATGTGCGCGCCGCTCTCGACACGGATGACAAGCGCGTGCGCGACGAGCGCCTCATTCCCGTCTACGATAAGGTCCATGCGGAGCTCGACGAGCAGTTCCCGGAGGAGATCGATAAGATCGACGACTGCATGTACAAGCTTCAGAAATTTGTCGTGCGCCGCTGGCTGCTCGATGAGGGTAAGCGTGTGGACGGACGCGGCATTGATGAAATTCGCCCGCTTGCGGCAGAGATTGACGTGCTGAAACGGACGCACGGCTCTGCGATGTTTACCCGCGGCCAGACGCAGGTCCTCACCGTGACGACACTTGGCCCGGTGGGCGATGCGCAGATTCTCGACGGCATTGACGACGAAGATCGCAAGCGATATATGCATCACTATAATTTCCCGTCCTATTCGGTGGGGGAGACCCGCCCGAGCCGCGGCCCGGGCCGCCGCGAGATTGGCCATGGCGCCCTCGCGGAGCGCGCGCTGCTGCCGGTCATCCCGAGCGTGGAGGAATTCCCGTATGCGCTGCGCCTTGTTTCTGAGGTGCTTTCCTCTAACGGTTCCACCTCACAGGCTTCCATCTGTGCATCCACGCTGTCTCTGATGGCGGCCGGCGTGCCGATCAAGGCGCCTGTTGCGGGCATCTCCTGCGGCCTTGTCACCGAGGGTGACCGCTTTATGACGATGGTCGATATCCAAGGCCTGGAGGACTTCTTCGGCGATATGGACTTTAAGGTGGGCGGTACAAAGAAGGGCATTACTGCGATCCAGATGGATTTGAAGATCGACGGACTCACGCCTGAGATCATTAAGGAAGCATTGGACAAAACCTATAAGGCGCGGCTTTATATCCTCGATGAGATCATGCTCAAATGCATCCCTGAGCCGCGCAAGGAGCTCTCCAAGTATGCGCCGAAGATGCTCACGACTAAGATTTCGGTCGATAAGATCAGCGAAGTCATCGGTAAACAGGGCAAGGTCATCCAGAAGATTTGTGCGGAGTGCAATTGTAAGGTTGACGTGGAAGAGGACGGAAATGTTTTCATTTCTGCGCTTGATATCGATGACGCAAAGCGCGCGCTGCTCATGGTTGAGACGATTGCAAAGGACCCGGAGATCGGCGCGATCTATAAGGGCGTCGTAACCCGTCTGATGACGTTCGGCGCGTTTGTTGAAATCGCGCCCGGCAAGGAGGGGCTGGTGCATATCAGCCGCCTTGACGTCAAGCGCACGGAGAAGGTGGAGGACGTCGTCAATATTGGCGATGAGGTGATCGTGAAGGTTCTCGAGATCGATGATCAGGGCCGCCTGAACCTGTCTCGCCGTGATGCGCTCATCGAGGTGGAGGGCCTAGTGCCGGAGAATACGATCTCCGACACGCCCCGCCGCCCTGCGCCGCGCAGAGATAACAACCGCGGCGATCGCCGTGATGGACACCGCGGAGGCCGTCCGCCCCGCAGGGACTAAAGGGGATGTAAAGCAAGCCCGCTTTACACCGTAGAAATACGCCCGGAAGGTTGCCAAAAGCCTTCCGGGCGATTTCTTTGCTTTTTGTCTGGATGAAGGTTTCCTCCGAGCTCTGCGCAGCCCGTTCTTACTGGGCCTGCTTCTGCTTTTCGAGAAAGACGAGGAAGGCCTGATGGGTGTCCATATAGGCCTGGATCAAATCAGCCAGCCGCTCTTCTCCTGCTGGCGTGATCACATAACAGGTGCGTATCCTACCGTTGATTTCCCGCTGTGTCTCTCTGATTTGTCCATTTTCTAGCAGATGGTAGAGATGGGGAATGATACAGCCCGCCGGGATATGGATGGCGCCCTCTGTCCGGGCATTGATGAGCTTAGAGATGTAGTAGCTGAAGCTTGCCTCTTCGTTGATGCAGGAAAGCGTCAGCAGTTCTGCGAGGGCTCTTTGCATGTGTTCATGTGCGTCCATGGTGTTCCTCCTTATTAGTTCGTGATATCCTCCCAATGAGTAAATCCTGCGATATTGCTGACGGCGAAGTCAATACAATGGCAGATAAATTCACTCCGGCTCATATCATAGCGGTTTGCAAGAATATCGAGCTTTGCAATTTTTTCCGGATCAATGCGGATGGTAATCGGCTCTTTTGAATATGGCTTTGGAATAAAGATTGCCATTATATCTCACCTCGATAAACAGTATAGGGGATATCTGTTAATCATTAAAGATGTAAAATCGATCAGACGGTTGGGATGTTGCCTGACGCTATCTGATTCAGAAGCGATATGATTATTCTTCAATAACAATACCTATAGGACACTTCCTTATTATAAAGGAAGTGTCCTGTAAATGTGGGCTATCTATGCGACTTTTTGTATAATGTATTCGTTTTACGATAGCACCAAATGACATGGCTTATATGCGTGCGGGTCTTTCCTTATTTACCGTTACCTAGTGGGAAGAGCGGTTGAGAGGCCTGATCTACTAAAAAATGATAGTCTGGTTTCGCTGTACGCGACTTCATTTTCGTTGCTTCTCCAACG
>DAWDUP010000193.1:0-3460 GCA_052346825.1 Candidatus Fimivicinus sp.
GGCCGAACGGAAAAGGAAGGGCCTGCGCGGCCTGAGCGCGGTCCAATGTCTTTTTTCCTTGTCAAGGCAATCGAAAAGGGCAAGCGTAACGCAGAAATTTTATGAAATTGTTCTTGTGCATTTTGATGAAACAATATCCCCTTTTCGACAGGCTGAAAAATATCCGCAGCCTCTTTAAGGAGGGGCTGCGGATATTTTGATTGGGAGCCTGCTCTTTTCGACTCTCTTTTTGAAAACATGCAAAATTTTGAAAGACTTGAAGAAGTGCTCTTGACAAATACCCACTGAGGGTATATGATGAAAATACCCCATGAGGGTATTTTGAAAAAGGAGGAACGGCGATGGCATTTGAAGAAAATGGGCCCACGGCAGCCGGGGCATGTGAAGCATGCTGCCCGCACCATAAGCATACGCCGCGCAGCGAGCAGGCGCAGCGCCTGCTTCAGAATCGGCTGAACCGGATGATCGGGCAGCTCAACGGGATCAAAAATATGCTGGAGGACAACCGCTACTGCGGCGATATTCTGACGCAGGTGGCGGCTGTGGAAAGCGCCCTGCAGAGTTTCGGATATATCATGTTGCAGGATCATTTGGAAACCTGTGTTGTGGAAGAAATTCGGAATGGGAACACGCAGATCGTTGACGAAGCAGTGGAGCTGATGAAAAAATTGAAATAGAAAACAGGGGCATATTTATGACGACAGTAAAATTTAATGTCACCGGCATGACCTGCGCCGCGTGCAGCGCGCATGTGGAAAAAGCGGTGGCGGCAGTGCCTGGTGTGGAGGAAGTGACGGTCAGCCTGCTGACGAATTCCATGAACGTTACCTTTGACCTGCCGGCTGCGCCGCAGAATATTTGCGATGCGGTCGCTTCCGCCGGCTATGGGGCAGAGCCAGAAAACAGCGCCGAGGCCGCGGGAAAGAGCCGCTCTGCCGCCCGGGAGGCGCTGAAGGATCATGAAACGCCGAAGCTCGCACGCAGGCTGATTGCTTCGCTGTGTTTGCTCTTGCCGCTGATGTATGTATCCATGGGACATCTCATGTGGGGTTGGCCTGTTCCGGCTGTTCTGGCGGAAAATCCGTTGGCAATCGGTCTTTACGAGTTGTTGCTGACGAGCCTGATTATGGTCATCAACCAGCGGTTTTTTATCAGCGGTTTTCAAAGCCTTCTGCATGGAGGGCCCAACATGGATACGCTGGTAGCCATGGGAAGCGGAGCTGCTTTTGTCTACAGCGCGGCGGTGCTGTTCTCCATGAGCGGCGGGATGCTTTCGGGGAACGTGGAGATGGCGTTCCACTACGCGCACGAGCTTTATTTTGAATCGGCCGCGATGATCCTGACGCTGATTACGGTCGGGAAAATGCTGGAGGCATACAGCAAAGGAAAAACGACCAACGCTATCAAAAGCCTGATGGATCTTGCTCCGAAAACGGCGTATGTTTTGCGGGATGCGGGGGAGGCGACAGTCCCGGTGGAAGAGGTGCGCGTTGGCGATACCTTTTTTGTGCGCCCGGGTGAGAGCATCCCGGTTGACGGGCGGGTGCTGAAAGGGGAGAGCGCGGTCAATGAGGCGGCGCTCACCGGCGAGAGCCTGCCGGTGGATAAAGCGCCCGGCAGTTTGGTCAGCGCGGCAACCTTGAACCAGAACGGTTCCCTCACCTGCACCGCCACCCGCGTCGGCGGCGATACGACCCTGAGCCAGATCATTGAAATGGTGGAGAATGCTGCGGCGACGAAAGCGCCGATTGCTAAGGTGGCGGATCGGGTATCCGGCGTATTCGTGCCAGTTGTGATTGGCATCGCTCTGATTGCAGGAATCATCTGGCTCATTGCGGGAAAAACCTTCGGCTTTGCGCTGGCGCGCGCGATCAGTGTGCTCGTTATCAGCTGCCCTTGCGCGCTGGGGCTCGCAACGCCCGTCGCGATCATGGTGGGCAGCGGGGTAGGCGCGAAGAAGGGCGTGCTGTTCAAAACGGCCGCGGCGCTGGAAGCGGCCGGCAAGAGCAATTTTGTTGTGCTGGATAAAACCGGGACGGTCACGCAGGGCAAGCCCCAGGTGACCGATCTTCACCCAGCGCCCGGTGTGTCAGAGGCGGAGCTACTACAAACTGCCGCCGCGCTGGAGGAGAAGAGCGAGCACCCGCTGGCGCATGCCATTCGGGCAAGAGCGGACGAAACCGGCCTGCAGTATGATTCTGCCCGTGCGTTTGCCGCATTGCCCGGCCATGGCGTGCAGGGCGAGATTGGCGGCGAGGCCGCTTTCGGCGGCAACGCCGCCCTGATGCAGGAGAAAAACCTTTTGACCGGCCAGATGAAGCAGGCAGGCGAGGCGCTAGCCAACGAAGGGAAAACGCCGCTCTATTTTGCACGAGACGGGCGGCTGCTCGGGATTGTTGCAGTCGCGGACGTGGTAAAGCCGGACAGCGCAGAGGCAATCCGGATGCTGAAGCATATGGGCGTGCAGACCGTGATGCTCACCGGCGACAATCGCCGCACGGCAGAGGCGATCGCAAAGCAGGTCGGTATGGACGCGGTGGTTGCCGACGTGCTGCCGAATGATAAGGATGCCGTTGTGCGCAGGCTTTCGGAATATGGGAAGGTGGCCATGGTCGGCGACGGCATCAACGACGCCCCGGCGCTGACCCGCGCGGACGTCGGGATCGCCATCGGTGCGGGGGCGGACGTGGCTCTGGATGCGGCGGATGTTGTGCTGATGAAATCAAGCCTTTTGGATGTACCGGCTGCAATTCGCCTGTCCCGCCAGGTGCTGCGCAATATCCATGAAAACCTGTTTTGGGCGTTTCTTTACAATTGCATCGGGATTCCGATTGCAGCGGGCGCGTTGATCCCCATGTTCGGCCTGCAGCTCAATCCGATGTTCGGCGCTGCTGCAATGAGCCTTTCGAGCTTCTGCGTTGTGATGAATGCGCTGCGGCTGAACCTGTTCCACATGCACGCCGCGAAGCGGGATACAAAGCGAAAAATGATTTCCATGCCGGAGTTCCTATCCGGCTTTCAGGAGAAACAATGCCCGGCCCTTGCGCCGGAAAAAACGGAGGTAACATCAATGAAAAAAACGATTTTGATCGAAGGCATGATGTGCGCGCATTGCCAGATGCATGTGCAGAAGGCGCTCGCCGCAGTCGACGGCGTGAGCGCAGCGGATGTGAATTTGGAAGAAAAGAAGGCGACTGTAACGCTTGCCAAGGATGTGCCGGACCAGGCGCTGAAGGACGCAGTGACGCAGGCCGGTTATACGCCGGTCAGCTGCTCGGCGGAGTAAAAAGCAAGCAGGGCTGCCGCCAGGCGAAAAGCCGCTCCGGGGAAACAAAGCTTTTCTTTTCCCGGAGCGGCTTTTTGCATCTGTTGGAAACCGGAAGAATGCGATGCGGCCGTAACGTGAGCTTGACACAGAAAAAATATGGTATAAAATGGAATTATATAATATAAAAGTAAA
>DAWDUP010000194.1:0-1485 GCA_052346825.1 Candidatus Fimivicinus sp.
ATGCTATCATATAAAGGTTTTAGAAATCCAATTCCGGCCTTTGCGCAGGAAGGAGTATTTTTATGAAAAAAGTCCTGGTCCTCTTCGGCGGCGTATCGAGCGAGCACGAGGTCTCCCTCGTCTCGGCGCGCAGCGTCATTCAGAATATCCCGCGGGACCGTTATGAGGTACTCACCCTCGGCATCACCAAGCAGGGTGAATGGCTGCTCTATGAAGGCTGCGCAGATGCCCTGCCGGAGGACAAATGGCTGGAAACCGGCACACGGACGCCTGCCGTGCTCTCCCCAGACGCTTCCCATCATGGCCTGCTGATTTTTGAAAACGGCACAACGCGTGTGGAGCGCGTTGATGTGGTCTTCCCCGTCCTGCACGGCAAAAACGGCGAGGACGGTACAATGCAGGGCCTTTTGCAGCTCGCTCAGATTCCCTTCGTCGGCTGTGGATGTACATCCGCGGCGGTCACGATGGATAAAGCGATCACCAATGCATTGACCGATATCGCGGGCATCCCGCAGGCGAAATGGCTGCCCCTGACCCGGTTCGATTACCAAAAGGACGCAGCCGCTCTGCGTAGAAATGCGATTGACTGGCTTGGTTTCCCGATCTTCGTAAAGCCAGCAAACGCTGGCTCCTCCGTCGGCGTGGGAAAAGCCCGAAGCGAAGAAGAACTGGCTGACGCGATCGAAAAGGCCTTTGCGTATGACGACAAACTCGTCCTAGAGGAGGACATCGACGGCATGGAGGTCGAATGCGCCGTGCTCGGCAATGAGGAGCCAAAGGCCTCCACGGTAGGGGAGGTCGTCCCCTGCAATGATTTTTACGATTACGAGGCAAAATATATTGCAAACGACAGCGAGCTGCATATCCCGGCCCGTCTGCCGGAGGATACGATCGAGGCGGTACGTAGCGCCGCCTGCCGCGTTTTCACCGCGATGGGCTGCTCCGGGCTTGCGCGCGTGGATTTCTTCGTGCGCAAAAAAGATGGCGCAGTGCTCCTCAATGAGCCGAATACCATCCCGGGCTTTACGCCCATTAGCATGTATCCGAAGCTCTGGGATAGTAGCGGCCTGCCATATGGCGAGCTGCTGGACCGGCTCATCCGGCTGGCCCTGGAGAAATGGGAGCCGAACGGCTGAGCGCCGCATCCCCACGTTTGCGAAAGGATGTTCAGGATTTTGAAAAAGGACGTTATCATAGAAATTGCCGACCAGCATGAGACGGAGGGCGACATACAGAGTATGTCCATGACCACCGTCGGCTCCCTTTGTGGCACGCCGGAGGATTACTTGCTGACCTATACGGATCACGACGGCGAGCTGGAGGGCTGTGTCACCACACTCCATGTGGAAAATGGAAACCGTGTGACGATGACGCGGACGGGAAACTACCAGTCCGAGTTGATCATGGAGCTTGGCAGGCGGCACAATTGCCATTATACAACACCCTACGGCGAGCTGATGATCGGCGTTTTCACCCAGAAGGTGA
>DAWDUP010000194.1:1495-3448 GCA_052346825.1 Candidatus Fimivicinus sp.
GAAATCCCTGATGGACGAACACGGCGGGCGGCTCGAATTCCGCTATACGCTCGATTTCAACGCCGGCCTCGCCGCGCGGAATGAGCTGGTCATCACGGTAAAGGAGGCAAATGCAGGATGTCAAAACTCGTAAAGGAAACGGAAAATGCTCTGCGCCAGGCGGTGCTCGACGCAATGGGAAAGGCGGTAGCGGACGGAGCCCTGCCGCCGGAGCCCATCCCGGCGTTCGCTGTGGAGGTCCCGGCTGACCGGGCCAACGGCGACTATGCGACCAACGCCGCCATGGCCTGCGCCAAGGCTTTTCGCATGGCGCCGCGCAAAATTGCAGAAGAAATCGCCGGGCGTATCGATCTTTCGGATCCCTTTTTCAGCCGCTGCGAAGTAGCTGGCCCCGGATTTCTGAATTTCTTCCTGGATGATCGCTACTATGCCGCGATCCTGCAGGATATCCGTGCCTGCGGCAAGGATTACGGCCGCTCCGATTTCGGCAAGGGCAAACGGGTGATGGTGGAATTCGTCTCCGCCAACCCGACCGGCCCGATGCACATGGGAAACGCCCGCGGCGGCGCATTGGGGGATTGCCTTGCCGCTGTGCTCGACTATGCAGGATATGAGGTCTGCCGGGAATTCTATGTCAACGACGCAGGCAATCAGATCGAGAAATTCGCGCTCTCGCTGGAGGTGCGTTATCTCCAGCATTATCTGGGAGAAGATGCGGTTGAGCTGCCGGAGGACAGCTACCACGGTGACGACATTCGCGTCCGTGCGGAGGAATTCGCCGCGATTTACGGCGACCGATATGTTAACGCGGAGGAGGGCGAACGCCGGAAAGCGCTCGTGGATTTTGCCCTGCCGAAGAATATCGCCGGTATGCGGGAAACGCTCTCCAAATACCGCATCCATTACGACAACTGGTTTTATGAGAGCACGGTCCATCAGGACGGGGAGCTTCAGGAAACCATTGAACTGTTCAAGCAGGCGGGCCTGACCTATGAAAAGGATGGCGCGCTCTGGTATAAGGCGACTGAGCGCGGCGCGGAAAAGGACGAGGTGCTCGTGCGCGCCAATGGAAATCCGACCTATTTTGCCGCGGACGTTGCCTACCACCGCAACAAGCTTGTGGGGCGCGGGTATGATAAAGCCATTGATATCTGGGGCGCGGATCACCACGGCCATGTCGCCCGCATGAAGGGCGCACTCGAGGCGATCGGGATTGATTCCGCCCGCCTCGACGTGATCCTGATGCAGCTTGTGCGGCTCGTCAGCGGTGGCGAGGTGGTGCGCATGTCCAAGCGGACGGGTAAGGCCATTACGCTGACCGACCTGCTCGACGATATCCCCGTTGATGCGGCGCGGTTTCTCTTTAATTTGCGTGAGCCTGGCTCCCAGATGGAATTCGATCTCGACCTGGCCGTGGAGCAGAGCGCGCAGAATCCAGTGTATTACTGCCAGTATGCGCATGCCCGGATTTGCAGCATCCTGAAGAAACTAGCCGGGGAGGGCGTTATCCCGCGCGACTGCACGCAGGAGGAGCTGTGCCTGCTGTCCGCTCCGGAGGAGCGGGCGCTCATTCGCCATTTGTCCGCGCTGACAGATGAAATCGTCCTTGCCGCCAGGAATTACGACCCTGCGCGGATCACCCGATATGTGATCGAGCTTGCGACGCTCTTTCACAAATTTTACAACGCTTGCCGCGTCAGTGGGGAAGATGAGGCGCTTATGCAGGCACGCGTCTATCTGTGCATCTGCGTACGTGACACGATCCGCAATGTGTTAGAAATGCTCAAGATCACGGTCCCGGAGAGCATGTAAAGCAGGATAAAACAAAGCCGGAATGGAGAGCACCCCCATTCCGGCTATTTTTCTGCCGGCACAATCTCAATTCAATATCCATCCGGATCCGAAATAAAATAAATGCCCATTTCCGGATTTTTAAAGCAGACGCAATCCAGT
>DAWDUP010000195.1:0-3366 GCA_052346825.1 Candidatus Fimivicinus sp.
CGTCCCCTGCGGGTGATCGGCGAAGGTGACCGTCTCGCCGTTGTAGACCTCCTGAATATAGGCCGTTTTCTGCGCCTGGTCGCCCTTCATCTGCTTAGTGCGGAAATACATATGGTCATGCCCCGCCAGCACAAGGTCGATCCCCAACTCATCCATGACTGGTACAAGACGGTTATGCATGATCATTGTATCCGGCTTATTGTAATTTTTCCCCGCCGAATACAGCGAGCGGTGCATCATAACGATCTTCCAGTCCGCACCGGAGGCACGCATATCATTGCGCAGCCAGTTAACCTGAGCGCTCGTCATGGGGAACATATCGTTGGTATTGAGTACGGCGAAATGTGCGTTGCCATAATCGAAGGAATAGTAGTCGCCTGTCAGGCCCAGAGACGGCTCCGCCGCGGACACCGGGAACTGAGACCGGAACCATCCCGGCATGCCGTCGTGATTGCCGGATACCGGCGCAAGCGTCGCGCGCAGATGATGGCGCTCAAAACTGCGGAAATATAGGCCCCACTGCTCATTGTTACAGTCGTTGATAAAATCGCCCATATTGGCAACGAATTGCGCATCCGGTACCGTTTCAAACCCCTTGTCGAGCAGCTCGCCCGCCTTCTGGAAATTCTCCTCGCTGCCCGCCTGTACGTCCGCGATGGCAAGGAAAGAGAATGCAGAATCTTTTCCAGCGTCCGTGACAAAGGTTCCCGGCTCACTCCAAACACCAAGCTCTCTATCGCCCACGCGGTAGACGTATTCCGTCCCCGGCTCCAGATGGTCGAGAATAACGCGGTGCCCATAGTTTTTCGCATAATAGCTGACGGTTCCCTCATAGGAAACTGCATTGTCAAATAGTCCATGATAATTCGCCGCTTTCATCAGCTGTACATCGGCCCGCGTCTTTTCCGGGGTATACCAGCTGACGCCGCGCTGCGTCTGCGCATCGCCGTGAAAGGTGACAACTATACGCTCTATAGCGGCGGTATCCCCGGCCGCAAAAGCGACGGGTGTGGCAGGGGTAAATAACAGGATCGCCACAAGTGCAAGGCTTAGGGCGGATTTTTGAAACGGTCGCTTTTTCATAGACGCTCTGCTCCTTTCATTTCTTGCTCCGATATATAAATTGATTTTACTTGTATTCGTTTTTGCTTGTCAAGCGCTTCCATGAAGAAAACAAAAATTTAATCTGACGGCCTCCTCCTTGCAATCTGTACAATTCCCCAGTATAATAACGAAACGCAGCGCAAAATAAGGAGAGGTTGCTTTCTCCTATCAAAAAGCTTGCGGCTTTTAATATGTACGATATTATGACGACATCACAGGTACGCCTGCGAAGAGAGAAGTGTTGAAAATGACGGCAAAAACCAGAGAAAATCTTTCTATTGCGGCGCGTGTATGCGTTGCGCTTGTAATTCTAATCCTCATCATTGTCAATTATGACCGGCTTACGCATATCGATATGCGCGCGCTCGTAGAGCTTGCACCGAATTTCGCTTCGGCTGTCCTGATGCTTCTGGGGGTTTATTTTGTCAAGTCCGTTTTATTCGTTATCCCCGCGTCGTTGATCTACGTTTCCATCGGCATGGCGTTTAATTGGCCCACAGCATGCCTGATCAATATGGCCGGCATCCTGCTGGAAGTCTGTACAACCTACCTGCTGGGGCGTTTTCTCGGCGGGAACCGCGTCGAGCAGCTCCTGCGTAAAAAGAAGGGTGGGGAAAAGCTTTTAAACCTCGATTTGCAAGACAAACCGGGCTTTATCTTTCTCGTCCGTTTTGTTCCCGCTTTTCCCATCGACTTCACCAGCCTCTTTTTCGGCGCCTTCACGCAACTACGCCGTTTTCCTCTCTATGTCCTGATGTCGCTTCTGGGGCTTGCTCCCCGCGTGATCGCCTTTACGATTCTGGGAGACAAGATTTACGACCTGATCCCCATGCGCTTCGTCATTACCATCTGCATAATCGCCATCCCCATCGGGATCGTCGTTTACCTGATCCATCGGAAGGTCCATAAAAAGAAAACAGAGCAATGACCCGATCAGGGCGGCCGGGAACAAAGAGACTCCCCCGGCCGGCCGTTCTTTATTGTCCGGTTTTTCCTTGCAGTCCGTATAAACATGTAGTATAATAGAAATATCCAAATTGATAAAAAAATGACAATCACTGGCCAGGCAACTCCGACTCATGCTGAAAGGATGGTTTTTATGGCAAATATTATCGCAAGCCCCACCAGATATATCCAGGGCAAAGGTGAGCTGAGCAACATCCGGCAACACGTTGAGATGCTCGGTAAAAAAATGTTTATCCTGACCACGGACGCCGGGCGCAAACGCATTGAGCCCGCCGTCAGCGAGAGCATCGCGGGATCGGACTGTACCGTCGCCTATGAGGCATTTCACGGCGAATGCTGTCAGAGCGAGATTGACCGTGTTGTCTCCCATTTCCGGCAGTCCGGCTGTGATCTGATCGTCGGCGTCGGCGGTGGGAAAACACATGATACAGCCAAGGCTGCCGCCCATTACGCGGGTTGCCCTGTGGTGATCGTGCCGACGATCGCCTCCACAGACGCTCCCTGTAGCGCACTTTCCGTGATCTACACGGATGATGGCGTTTTCGAGCGTTATCTCTTCCTGCCTGCGAGCCCGAATATCGTCCTGGTGGACACCGAAATCGTCAGTAAAGCTCCCGCCCGCCTGCTCATCTCCGGTATGGGCGACGCTCTTGCTACCTATTTTGAGGCGCGCGCCTGCCAGCGCTCCAACGCGACCAACTGCGTCGGCGGAAAAACGACGCTGGCTGCCATGGCACTTGCCAGGCTGTGCTATGACACCCTGATGGCCGATGGGTGCAAGGCTGCCGTCGCCGCGAAGGCGGGAGCCTGTACAAAGGCGCTGGAAAATATCGTGGAGGCCAATACATATCTGTCCGGCATCGGCTTTGAGAGCGGCGGGCTGGCCGGCGCGCACGCGATCCACAATGGCTTTACCGCTATTCCGGAAACCCACCAATTCTATCACGGCGAAAAGGTCGCCTTTGGCACGCTCGTCCAGCTTGTGCTCGAGGATGAAGCCAACACGCAGATTCAGGAGGTCGTCCGTTTCTGCACAGACGTTGGCCTGCCCACGACGCTTGCCCATCTCGGCATCACGGAAAGCAGGCCGGAGCAGATCCGTGCCGTTGCAGAGCTTGCATGCGCACCTGACGATACAATGGGCAACATGCCCTTTGCCGTGACACCCGACGCGGTCTATGACGCGATTCTCGGCGCAGACGCGATCGGTCGGAAATATCAGGAACTGCACGCATAAACGGAAGGCGTATTCAAACTCATCAAAAGGGGCATGCTGTATCGGCGTGCCCCTTTCGT
>DAWDUP010000196.1:0-3324 GCA_052346825.1 Candidatus Fimivicinus sp.
GCGCGGCAACCGCCGCGCGAATAAACCGCAACGCGGTTTATTCAGTAGACATTATTATAGCATATCTTTGCGCTTTGGACAAATTATTTTCCTCTGATATGCCAAAATTACAGCCGCAGAAAAATCTGTGACTGTAATTTTATGACTGGATCATTTACATTATTCCTGCTCAACAATCCCGCTGTAGAAAAAGGTATTGACCGCAGGATGCTTGATGCAATGATCGATTGCGCTGACAACAAAGCAAAGTAGGAGCGACACGAGCATCGCAATCACCGCGAATACTGGCCCGAGCCCTGCAAGCTTTGTAACGACAGGAGCCGTTACTCCGGCTAGCGACAGCAGCTTGCTGACTGCGGGAATCAGCGCGATGACAAAGCCGCTCCACATCCCGGCCCAGGCCCCCGCCCGGTTCATCTTCTTCCAATACAGCGCCACCCCATAGGGCGCGAGGAAGGAGCCGGAAAGGATCCCCCAGGAGTAGCTCATCATATCGAGGATCGGCGTATCCGTATTGGCAACCACATAGGAGCCGATGACAAATACGACGCAGAGTACTTTTGTCAGTGCAGAAACGCCTTTGTCCGTCATGGTAGGCTTCAGGCGTGCCTTGATCAGATCCATCGACAGCGTCGAACTGGCAGAGAGTGTAATGGAGCACAGCGTCGAAACAGACGCGGCGATCAGTAGCACCAGCACCACGCCAAGCAGGACGCTTGGCATGCGCACAAGCTTGAGCATCGTCGGCACGATATAGTCTTGGATAGGCATCGTTTCCTTTGTGAAGAAAAGATGGCAGAGCGAACCGATCAAATAGCCACCGCCCGCGACGAGCAGCGCGAAGAAGATGGAGATGATGATGCCGCGCTTGGCCTGCTTGTCATCCTTGATGCCAAAATATTTCTGGATCATCTGTGGCAATCCCCAGGTGCCGAAGCTCGTCATCAATACCGTCGCAATCAGGGAAACCGCCTGAGAGGCGGATAGCCTCGGAAGCCCCGCCGCTGTTTTTGCATAGGCCGCAAGGCCCTCGAAGCCGTTTACCTGATCGGAACGCAGCACAAAGAAGATCAGCAGCGCCACACCAAACATCATCACAATCCCCTGCACAAAATCCGCTCGCGCCTGCGCGACATATCCGCCGAGCAGCAAAAGCAGAATCGCCACCACGGCGATAATCACCATGCAGACCGTCGCGTCAATACCGAGTAATACGTCGGCTACACTGGCAAGCCCTTTATAAACGGATGCGGAATATGGAACGAGAAAGAGGAAGATCACTACCGCAGCAAAGGTCTTCATTGCCTTCGACTGATAACGGGCGTCAAAAAACTGCGGCATTGTTTTGATTTTCAAGCGGGCGGAAACGTCGCGCGTCCTGCGCGCAAGCACACGCCACGCAAGCCAGGAGCCGAATACCGCGTTGCCGATTCCGGCCGCGATCCCCCACAGGCCATACTGGAGGCCCGTACCTCCCGCATAGCCGACAAACATAACCGCGCTGAAATACGCGGTGCCATAAGACAAAGCGGAAAGCCATGCGCCCGCATTGCGCCCGCCGACCGTGAAGTCGGCAATGCTTTTTGATTTGCGCCCCGCATAGATGCCGATCGCCATCATTGCAACGATATAAACCGCAATCGTCACCCACATCGCAGTATTTTCCACCCGGATCATCTCCCTCAAAACAAATTCCCGCTGCAAGTATGACACTTTTAAGTTTTGCGCTTTAAAGCTTTTTGCTGTTAAAGCACCGAACTTGATACATCATACTATGCAAGCGGGAAAAAGTCAAGGACATTTTCGAGGGAAACAGACAAAATTTTCACAGATTTTAACTGTTAGATTCTTTATTTGTCCGAATTTTCAAACAGACTCTCCTGCATCTTATAAATCATCTCCCGGCGACGGAGCTCTTCCTCCGCATCCAGGCGGATCGTGCCGTCATCCTCTATTTTAAGAATATTGCCGGGCCGCACACCTTTGGGCAAGCGGCTTTTTTCAATCGCCACCATCGAGCAGTCCTCGCGTTCGCAAACGGCAAGGTCGCCTTCAAAGCGGTCGATGATGAGTGTTTCCACCGATATGCACCTCCTTTTGAAACGTTCATTTACGCGGCCATCCGCTTTGCGGTCAATTCCTGCTTCGACTTTTCCGTTGCGCAATAAAGGGTGCTGCCGTCGCTGCCGATCACAATCGTGCCGTCCTGGTCCGTCCGGAAGGGCGTGATGCCCCGCTTTTTCAGTTTTTCCAGCGTTTCCTTATGCGGATGGCCATAATTGTTGCCCGTGCCGCAGGAAATCACGCAGAAAGCCGGCTGGACCTTGTCGAGAAACGCATTGCCGGAGGACGTCCGGCTGCCATGATGCCCCATTTTCAAAACATCGGCATGCACGTCCATCCCTTTCTTTCGAATCGCGTTTTCGCTCGGCGTCTCCGCGTCTCCAGTGAAGAGAAACGAGGTGGAGCCAAAATCGAGCCGTGCAACGACGGACATGTTGTTGAGATCGTCATCCTGCTGGCAGGGGCCGAGAATGGTCAGCGCCGCGCGCTTCCCACTGTAGGTTTCGCCCGGTGTGGCCGCAATCACCTTTGCGCCGGAATCCTTGACAGCCTGCAGGAAATTTTCATAGGTTTTCGTCGTGGGCGTATTCTTCTGCGTCAGCTTCGGCATGATGACATTGTCAACCGGAATCTTCTTCAAAACGTCCGCCATGCTGCCGATATGGTCGGAATGCGGATGCGTTGCAATCACATAGTCGAGGCTTTTGACATTCTGCGCTTCGAGATAGGAGAGGATTGTCTCCCCGTTTCCCCTCTCGCCCGCATCGATGAGTACATTGAGCCCATCGGCCTTGATCAGAATGGAGTCTCCCTGTCCAACGTCGATATAGTGGACGGAAAGCGGCTGTTTCGCCGCCTCTGAAACCTCCGTGAGCTGCGCGCTGCTGAAGATTTCCTGCCAGGTCGGCACGGAAAAAGGCAGGTTGAGCTGCGGCGCAACCGTCTCTCCATTGCCGATCAGATCAGCTCTCCCCGCGCGGCGCAGCGCTTCCTCTACGAGTGTACGATTCTTCGGATTAAAAGATTGGAGCAGCGCGCGCTGAAGCGCTTTTTCCTTCGGCGTGCGCGAAACGTAGACCGCCTCCATTGTATAAGGGTCCAGCCCCGTGTAAAACATACAGGTCGAAATCGTCCCGGGCGTGGGGTAGAAATCCTGCACCTGCTCGGGGCGCAGCTTCTCCCGCTTTAAAAAGAGCGCCAGCTCCACCGCGTCCTTCAGCGTACTGCCCGGATGGGAGGACATCAGATACGGCACCAGAT
>DAWDUP010000197.1:0-1577 GCA_052346825.1 Candidatus Fimivicinus sp.
CGCGAGACGCGATGAAAAAATTCCCTCACGAGCCACGCAGTGAGCAAAGCGCTGTGCTGCCTCGGCCTTCCGAAAGCGCCCAGCGGCGCATTAAGATGCCGGTTCCGAAACCAATCAGGAACCATGCTTGTTTGTGCACTTTTTCTTCTCTTAGACTTGATCGACACAAGCTGCGGCACGCCCTGCGGATACCATGCCGCAGGGCGTGCCGTTTAAATTTGTTTACAGATCAGTCCTTTTTGCCGAAAAGGCCCTTGATCCAAGCGATGAATCCAGTTTCTTCCTGCGACGAGGTCTGCGTCTGCTGCGGCTTTTCGGCCTGAATGCCGTCCGTTTTCAGAATGAATTTTACATCCGTCTCCATGCCGTCGGCTGCCTGTGTATACAGGCCGTATTCCTTGGAGAGTGAGAGCCACGCGCGTACACGCCCAAGCAGGGAGGCAGCCGCGTCGGCGGTGTCGGTATATTTGGAGAGCACACCCTGCTGCTCAAACTGATCAAGCGTTTTGACAATACCGGACACGGTATTGAGCGTGTCGGGCTGCATCGCATTCTGGAGCGCCTGAATGATCTTGCTGTTTGATGCAAGATCGGTCTGGATGCGCATCAGAGCGGCAAGCGTCTGCGGCATATTGTTCAGAGAGGCGCGCACCTTCGGATCGTTCAGATCCCCGGATAGAGATTCGAGGATCGGGGCTGCCTCCTGCAAATCCTTTGCGAGCGTTGGGAGCATCTTTGCAAATGCACGCAGATGTGGATCGGAGGCAGCCTGCATAACCTGTGCGAGGAGGCTGAGCTGACCGGCATTTGCATCGAGATCCTTCTTCATCTGCATGAGCTGCTTTGCAATTTTCTGCAGATACCGCATCGTGCTTTTATCGGAAAGCAGATCATTCAGAGATGCAAGCTGATCCTGATTTTTCGAGAGCTCCTTTGCGAGCGTCTGCAAATCGGGCATTACATCGTTTGCAAAGGTCAGGAGGTTTTCAATCCGATCTGTGCCGATGTGCTCCACTTTCGCGCCAAGTGCTTCAGCCTCTTTCAGCAGGGAAACGAGCTGTTTGGTTATGGAGTCGGCAATCTCATCCTTTTGAGAGAGTTCCTCTCGGATCGTTTTCTGCACCGTGGTGACGATCAGGCGGGTTGCCGGAGCGAGAAGTACGCCGACAGAGCCTTTTTCTATTTTCGGCAGGAGAGAATCCTTCAGCTTTGCGGCGGTCTGGTCGTATTTTGCCGCAATTTCGATGCAGTCCTTGACGGTCTGCCGGTTTTCCTTTGCGATAGAGCCGTTGGCTGCAACCAGATCGTTTGCTTTTGCATTGAGGATTGCCTGCACGCGCTCGGCGGAGACGCCCGTTTTCGCAGCGGCGATCTCCATCGCTTTTTTATCGACCAGAGCATCCACCATTACGCGGATATCGTCCTGTGTGAGGGTAATGCCCTGTTTTTTGAGCGAATCGAGCAGGGCAGAAACTTCTTTGAGCAGCTTCATGGCATCCCCGCTGCTGCCCATCAGCTCGCTGAGCGTCTGCAGCTCCTCCTGCGAGGAAGCCATTTTATTCAGCAGGCCGCTGCCG
>DAWDUP010000197.1:1587-3277 GCA_052346825.1 Candidatus Fimivicinus sp.
TTTTGTCAAGCGGCTTCAGATCGATTGATTGCAGCGCTACAACGTCTACCAGTAGTTTCTGGATATTCTGGAGCAGGCTGCTATCAAGCAGCTTGTTTGCGGAGGAGATGAGCTTTGTATCACTCAGCAGCTCTGTCAGCTGCGCGGAATCCGCATCCTTTGCAAGCTTATTGATAAGCGCGAGATTTTCCCTAGTGAAGTACTGCGGAAGCAGATCGAGCAGGGCTTTATTCTTTTCATAAACAGAAGTCAGCTCATTCATAAGAGAGCTTAATTCCTGCATGTTGCCGTCGTCTGTTAGCAGCGAGCGCAGTACATGATCCGGATCGAGCTGTTCCAACGCATTTTGCATGTCGCTGAGAGCGTACAGGCTTTTTTTGATCTCATCGAGCTGGCCGGAGACGTTGCTCAAATCAATGGCGGGGAGGTCGGTTGTCATAGCGAAATACATGTTGTCCAGCTTGAAATCCTTTACGTCAGCGGTGAGCGTAAAGGTCTCCGGGAAGGAGAGGTCTTTCAGCTCCTCAATCGGCATGGATGCGAGATCAAGGCTGTCACTGAGGCCGGGCAGCGCAAGAAAGGCTGCGAGCTGCTTGCTGCCGTCGCCCAGGGTAACACCGTTTTCCATCTTGATATTCTGGAAGTTTTCCTCCGGGAGGAGCATACCGCCCAGCGCGGCGACCGGTGTATAGATGACGGCCTCCCGCCCGTTGATATTGACAGTATGCGGCTGGGTGTTTTTCATCTGGATTTCAATCTTCACCTTGCCGCTCTTGCCCGCAAGGTCCGAAGGCTCAATCTCGGCGCCGTCCAGATAGTAGCGGATCGAGATATCGACGGGCAGCCCCTTTTGAGATTCGCCTTTATAATAGAGATCGGTCGAATCCATATTCCAGGTGAGCTGGTTTCCGTTTTGCACAGGCTTTGTATCACTCTTGATATTTTGAATATTGGTCAGGTCGCTCCGGTCGGCCACCTGCACGCCCGCCTGCTCCGTATGGAGCCAGTCGGTTACAATTTTTTTGGTCGCATTCCCCTTCGCATCCATGGTGACGTAGACTGTTTCGGATTTGCGGGTTTTTCCAGTATAAGGGGCATACGTTTTTGCGCTTTGCTGCTGAACGGAGGAAGAATCCGGTGCATTGGTGGAGCCTTCTTCCGCTCTTTCCTGCGTGCCGCAGGCGCTCATGAGGAGAATCGAGAGAATGAGCAGAGCGCAGATCGATTTTTGGATCAACTGTTTCGCTTTCATTATAATAGCCACTCCTTTCATGACTTGTGACCATGATTGCATTCAATTTGTTTTCATACTGCCAGCTGCAGGCCCTGAGGCTTCCTGTGTCAGCTGTGCCGTTTTCGCCTGCCTTTTGCGCCCCGGCCTCGCTTCGCGCCAGCCGAAGCTGGTTTTGGAAATAATCTTCTCACAGACGAGCAGCAGAGGCGTTAGGAAGAAGAAAATGACGATTGCGCTGATGACTGAGCCGCGTGCAAGCATCGAGCAGATGCTCTTGATCATTTCAATATTGCAGGTTAGATACACGCCAAAAGTGGCGCAGAAGAAGACCAGCGCACTGGACATGATGGAGCGGTCGGCTGCGTTTGCCGCGATGCGCATAGCAGCCAAACGGTCATGCCCGCGCTGCCGCTCCTCCCGGAACCGGGTGGTAAGCAAAATCGCGTAGTCCACCGT
>DAWDUP010000198.1:0-3253 GCA_052346825.1 Candidatus Fimivicinus sp.
CTTCGCTTCGGCTCTCCGCTAAATAACCTCACGAATCTCTAAGGAATCAAAGATTTCATTATTTGCGCAATGGATTTGTGATGTCATGAAAAACAGACTTTCAGAGCTGCGGATATGATTAGGCAGCCCTGATTGAGAGGAGGGGTTCCAGATGGATTTCAATTTTCATATGCCAGTGCATGTTGTCAGCGGAGAGGGGGCTGTCGCGCGCAATTCCACGCTGCTGCGCACGCTCGGCAAGCGGTGCTTGATTGTTACCGGTGGATCGTCGGCAAAATTGAGCGGCGCGCTGGCCGATGTGACAGCAGCGCTGGACCTGTGGGAAATCGGCTGGTCGGTCTATGATGGGATCGGCCCAAACCCGCTGGTTTCCGCCTGCCATGAGGCAGGGATTGTCGCGCGCAGCGTCCGTGCGGAATTTATCGTTGGGATCGGAGGCGGCTCTCCGCTCGACGCCGCGAAGGCCACCGCAATCTTTGCGGCCAACGAATCTCTTGCGCCGATGGATATTTTTCAGAGAGAATATCGGAATCCACCGCTTCCTCTGGTCTTAATCGGCACAACGGCAGGCACCGGCAGCGAGGTGTCGCCTGTTTCCGTGCTGACCATGGATGAGAGCGGGCGCAAAAAGAGCATATCCGGCGCGGACTGCTATGCGCGCATCGCCTTTGCAGACCCGGTTTATACGCACAGCGCGCCTTTCGGCGTGACGGTTTCCACCGCCCTGGACGCCTTCGCCCACGCGACGGAGGGCTGGTTCAACCCGCATCTCAGCGATCCGGTAAAGCTCTTTGCGGTGAAAGGCCTGCCGCTTTTGTGGAACAGCCTTGTCTGGCTGGATAAAAATACGCATCTGCCGGATCCAAAGATGCGTGAGCGGCTCTATTATGGCTCCCTCTATGCGGGCATCGTGCTCAGCGCATGCGGGACAGCGTTTCCCCATCCGCTTGGCTATGTGCTCACGGAGGATTTTGGCATCCCACACGGGCGTGCCTGCACGGCCTTCCTGCCGGCCTTCCTCGCACGCGGCAAGCAGTTTGAGCCGGCGCGTGCGCAGGAGTATTATCAGGTGCTGGGGACGGATCGGGAAATGCTTGTGGGCATGATCGAGCGTCTGACGGATGTGTCATGCGTCCATATGACGCCCGGGCAGGTGGATCGCTATTGCGCACGCTGGGAAGACGTTAAGAATTTCCGCGTCTCCCCTGGTGGTTTTACCGCGGCAGAGGCGGGCAAGCTGCTGACCGAGCTGTTCGTTCGTGAAACCCTGATTTGCTGAAGGAAGATAAAGGGGCTCCCGGCCACGGATAGGATCCGTATGGCTGGGAGCCTTTTTCGAGCGGAATTCTTCCCTTGTTCAGCAGCCTGAGCAGCGTACAGTGAGAAAATTTTTGCTGTAGGCTGCGCTGCATCTGTTTTGATTTGTTTATACGCTGGGATACCATACTGCCAAAACGGCCTGCCTTGAACGCGCATCAACCCGTGCTGCGGCAGGCCATCCAGCCTTTATAATCAGGATTTGCTTTTTATTCGAATTGAATCTGCTCGATCAGGGCAGTAAAATTCGCCTGATTGAAATCCTTCCAGCCTATGGCCCAACAGGTAATGAGATAGGTTTTCTTGTTTTTATTCAGGCAGTAAACCGCCTTCACGGTTCCTTCTTTGGAGACGGTATCCTCAAATTGGAAATAGGCGGCGCCGATTCCCCCGATGGAGACGGTTTTTACTTCGGTTAAATTTTTTCCAAGGCTGCCGTCCCGATAGGTGTCGTGAAATTTTTGCAGATAAGCGATCGGGTCCGGCTCAAGGCTACTGAGGACGACGATATCCATTTGTGCAGTCGAGTCCTTTTGCTGTACCGCGTTTTTGCTTTTCCCACTCTCCCAGCCTGGAATGCTTTCCATTGCAAAATATTCTCCGCTTATCAGTTCTGCGGCGGTGGTTTCCGCTTTTACAGAAACGGAATCAGGCTCGGAGGAGGGCTCCGTTTCCGTTTTCCCTTTGGAGCAGGCTGTCAACAGGCCGAAAAGGGCGATCCCGGCCAGCAGCAAACAAAGTATTCGTCGCATGATGAACTCCCCTTTTTCTTTGTCAACTGCCTTTTAGCATAGCACATTATTTGAATTGAATGGTATTAAAAATGGCATCAAAATCTGCCGTTTTGAAAATTTCCTCGTCCTTTGCGGTACCAGAGAGCACAAATATTTTGCCGTTGTTTTCTACCACATAGAAAACAGCCCCGCGCACCGTGTTTTCCTCCACCTTGACAGAGGATGTAAATTTGCTGGCCGGATGGCCGGCGATGGTCGTCTCCGTGATCTCGCTGGGCGTGTTTCCGGCTTGTATGAGACTGTTACGAGTCGTTTCAGCATATGCCTTCCGGTCGTTGGTAACCTCGCTTTTGTCCATGATGGAGATCTGGAGTGTTTCGTCCTTATTTTCCAGAAGCGGATCGACAGAGGTGTTTTTTCTCTCCCAATCCTTTGGGATATCCATGCGATATCCGGGAGCTTCGATCGTCTTTCCGGAGGAGGCAATGTAAGGAATGGTCAGGCTCTGGGTGGCATCCTCTTTTTCATTGCCCGATTCATCGGTGGATTTCGGCGCGACAACGACAGGATTTCCGGCAGTATCCGTAACGGGATTTCCATCCTTGTCAACCACTTGCTCATAGGTTGCTCCGTCGTTTCCAGTAATGGTCGGCCCCTTCTTTTTACAGGCGGTAAGGGCAAAAAGTGTGACAAGACAGGCGAGGATCAGACAAACGATTCGTTTCATAAATAGGGCCTCCAGTCATATTTGTTTGGAAAATGTTGTATGTCTTTTTCAGTATAACATCAATGTCTGGAAAAGTCAATTTATACGATTTATCTTCCTGTTTTGTTTTATTTTTGTTTCGAACGACATTTATTGTTTAAATATACTCGATCTTGGGAGGGATTCTGTTTTCTTTACGCCTTTCCATCGAAGAAATGTGAATGGATTTTAAATTTTGATCGGTGAGGTTGACATTGTCGAAAATTATGCTATAATAAAAATATAAAATGATATCGCTTTCCCGGCGGGGCCGGTGAAGGGGAGTAGCTTATCAATCGCCTGTCAACACACGGCGCGTAGATGCGCCTGGCGGCGGTCCATGAAAATGGAAGCAAGACCTTCAGCAGATTCATCTCTGCTGGAGGATTTTTTGATTTTTGGGGAAAAATCCGTTTTAGAACGGTTTACGATAGATTTCCAGATTGCTGTTTGAACA
>DAWDUP010000199.1:0-3233 GCA_052346825.1 Candidatus Fimivicinus sp.
CGCACAGGACGATGGAATCCTCACCGATCTCCGTCAGCAGCATGAATTCGTGGGCGATGCTTCCGCCCATCATGCCGGAATCGGATTTGACCGCCACAACCTCCGGCACGCCCACGCGGGTAAAAATGCGGTGGTAGGCTTCATAGCATTTTTCGTAGTACTCCTCCAAATCTTCCTGTGAGGTGTGAAAGGAGTAGGCGTCCTTCATTGTAAATTCCCGCACCCGGATCAGCCCGCCGCGGCAGCGCGGTTCATCGCGGAATTTCGTTTGGATCTGATAGATCATAAAGGGATAATTGGCGTGGGATTTTGCCGCGCCGCGCGCGAGCTGCACAGCCGCCTCCTCATGCGTCATGCCGAGGACAACGTCGCTCCCGCTGCGATCCTGGAAACGGGCCATTTCGCTGCCGATGCTCTCATAACGGCCGGATTCCCGCCACAGGGAAGCTGGCATGACCACGGGGAACAGCACCTCCTGCCCGCCGATCGCATCCATCTCCTCCCGGATGATCTGCTCGATCTTGCGGGTGATCCGGCGCGCAGGAGGATAGAGCGAATAGATACCGTTGCATAGCTGGCGCATATAACCGCCGCGCATCATGAGGGCGTGGCTTGCAATCTGGCAATCGGAGGGCGTTTCTTTAAACCGCTCTCCCAAAAGGTGACTCATTTTCATCACATGCGCTCCTTCCACGTTTGAAACAATAAATTGGTTTATAGTATACCACAGGTTCCTTTTACTGTCCAAGGAGAAAAGAGCGGAGCCGCGAGAAATGAGAAAATTTTGGTTGAAGGTAGGCCGTAAGTCTGATACAATAAAACAGGGAGAGTGCATTTTTACCTTGTATGGAAGGCTGGAAACGAATTTTGGGAATGCCTATCATACGGTTGCGATGCGGATTTTGATCAGGACGAATTTTAGCCCAACATCAGTTCGTTATCATCCAAAAAGAGCCGTCCGAAGCCGGACGGCCTTCCACTACACTTTTACGATTTCATTGCTGTCTCCATGCAGGGCGGAGCATTTTGGGAAGCCTGCTCTTCTTCCTTGTGTGGTTCCAGATAAACAGTTTTGCTGTGTATATCGAGCCGGTCATAATATTGCTTGAACCGGACAGTATGCTGCAGGGGCCGCTTGCAGTGTGGACAAAAGAATTTGGCACGAAAGGCCCTGCAGGTAAAGATCCAATCGCTTTTCTGCTGCGCCTCCCGGCCGCACTGATCGCAAAAGCAGCGCATTCTCTCCGGGTCTACATTTGGGTTGTTGATATCGCTGATAATATATGCCTTAAAACGCAGCCGTTCGTAAAATTCTTCGCCGCACGGTAATGTGAGTTGCTCCACCAGATCCTTAGAAAAAACGCGGCGCAGACATTCTGCCGAGAGGAGGCTGTCATCCAGCGCACGATGTAGGGAGAGCCCATCCTCACCAATTTCCAGCATGGCGGCAGCAGCGCTCAGGCCCGTTTGCTGCGTTGTGGTGAGATGCAACGCCTCTTGCACGATTTTTTGCAAATCGGCATAATACGTGAGAAAGGGCAGCGTATCAAAGCCATTGAATAATTTGAAATTGTCGATCAGAACGCGAATATCCGTATCGCCCCAAGTCAATACCGTAACCGGGCCATTGCCGATCCATTTTCGGAATTGCGCCATGGTCTGAGTAAAGGGCGTGCCGCTTTGTAAATCCTCATTGGTCAAATGGGTTAATTCCCTAACGTGTCCGCGCAACCGTTTGCCGATTTGTGATTTGATCAGATGAGAAAACGTGTCGATTTCACGAAGCTGCTCGTCCAGACGGACGGCACCAATTTCAATGACTTCGTTCATGAATCCGCTACGTTTGATGCTGTATACGTTATTCCATTCGAGATCCATAACAACATATTGCATGTGAATGGTAACCCCACTTATTTTAGTATTCATTCATACGCATTGGGAAGGGTGGATTATTCCGGTCTGCTTGTCCTGTTTTTGACCAGTATCTGCAAGCCCTCCATGACATCAAGCGCTTTTTCATGGAGACTTGGGTCTGCGCTTCCGGTGCAGGCCGCATCCACGATGATCTCCGCCTCCGGCAGAGCGGCCTTGGCCAAAACAGCATTGGAAATGACGCAGATATTGGAGACCAGACCGACCAATTCAATCCTGTCAAATTCAGCGCGGCAGAGATATTCAGCAAGCTCAAGGGAACCGAATCCGGGCTTCTCGATGAGGATATCTCCCGGCCTGCATAAATCCGCAGCATGGCCATAGAGCTTCCAGCCGGGTGAATCCTTTAGGCAATGCACCACAGGGAGCTTTTTTCCTTCCTGCGTCTGCAGATAATTTTCCGAATGTGTATCAAAAGTAAAAATAACCGTCTGATTTTGCTCGTGATATGCATTGATTTTGGCGCAGATTGCACGCTCCAAGAAAGGGGCCTGTTCAAAACCGAGACTGCCGTCCACAAAATCTTTTTGAAAATCCACTACCACCAAGGCCTGCCGCATTCTCAATTTCCCCCTATTACCATATGAACGTGAAGAACGCCCGGGAAGCACAAAAGCGTTTTATACGCAGTTCCCGAACAAAAAACGACAGCTCCATCATAGCATAAGCCGACATGCCGGTCAAGCGTGATGAGATGCAATATATAAAATTGGAAACAATTCTATAAAGGAGGAAATCATATCTTGCGAATCGAAAAGAAAGGAGGAAAGAGCTTGCTCTGGGTACTATTTGCGCTTTTGTCCGCATTTTTTGCAGCTGTTACATCAATTCTTGCAAAGATCGGAATCGAGGGAATCAATTCGAATCTGGCGACCGCGATTCGGACGGTGGTTGTGTTAATCATGGCGTGGGGAATTGTCCTTGTGACCGGAACACAGGGACAGATTGCCGATATCAGCAGGAAAAGCTGGATTTTTTTAATCTTATCCGGCCTGGCAACCGGGCTTTCCTGGCTGTTTTATTATAAAGCTCTGCAGATCGGCGAGGCCTCCAAGGTGGTGCCGATCGATAAATTCAGCGTTGTAATCAGCATGGTGCTGGCCTTTATAATTTTGAAAGAGAAAATAACACCACAGACCATCATTGGTGGTATTCTGATCACAGCAGGGACATTTGTCATGATCTTATAACAGCGTTTTGCAAATATCAGGATCCATCTTCTGCTCTTTCCGATCAGCATTCAATTGCCATCAGGTAAAAAACATGCCTGATGGTCATTTTTTTGTGATCAATGTAAAAGT
>DAWDUP010000200.1:0-3145 GCA_052346825.1 Candidatus Fimivicinus sp.
CGTAAAACTACAAAATTTCTTCGGCGTTTTCTGACAATTTCATATTGGCGTTGACTTGGCGTTGACAAACTTCATTGTCCTGGCTCCTTTCCGAAAATGGGCGTAAAAAAACGCCATAGGCTGCTCGTTCCTATGGCGCTGAACCGGCTGAAATCCTGTCAATATTCAGTTGTCGTACAGGGGCAGGTCTGCCCTCTGATTTTCTGTACCGTATCCATATCTTTGCATTTCCTGGATTTTCGGCGTGTCAAGGCTCATTCGTGAGTAGTAAATTCGTAGTAAAATGAGGCTTTTCAACCCTTCTGAAATGCCGACAGACACGGTAATTTCAAGGGATAATCAGAGTTTGCCTTAATTTTTCAGTTAAAACCTTATGACTGATTCCGTAACCGCCGGTCGCGCTATCCTGAAACAGCGGGATATGTGGTGGAAAAAAGGTAAACAACATAAACAGCAGGACGAGCATAACGAAAATAATGATGACAAGGTTTGCGTTGATCCCCTTGCTATGTCGGTAGGTATGCAGCCCTAAGAGTTGACCAAATAGAAGGGCCAATAATAAGATTAAGATATCCACCCATAAAAGTTCAACGCCAAAAGCCCCTGTGTAAAAATAATAAAGCAACGGCATAGCAACCAGCGGCGTCAACAAAGCAAGCAAGGCGCTTCCAAACCACTTGTTTTTATCAATCCCGTACTGCTTGCCTCGAAAGCAATAATAGAGCGACCACCAGAGAATCACAGGCCAAAGCACCATTTTGGAGTGCTCCCAAATACTTTCATTGACAGCCGCAAACAACCCTGCAATCGGGCTTTTTCCAAAGATATTATACAAAAAATGAGTGATAGAGCCGATAATAAACAGTATAGGGATTCCTATTACAATCCACTTTTCAGGGTGGGATAAAGACTTATCGCTCATCATTTTTCCTCCTTAGCATCGGTGAACAGGGGCAACAACGGTTTTGCGGGCGGCTGCCGAGCGGTGCTGTTTCCCCTTGTTTACCGATGCTAGTATATGTTTAGTATAGTTTATGTTTGAAACAACAACTGTATTACACGGTAACCGCAATCCGGGAATCAAAGAACCGCTAATTGTCAATCATTGACCGTTTTGCGGGAATGAACGCTAACTACCGACCAGCGTTATGGCCTCACTGATGCACGTTTCGGAGGTGGAACTTGTACATCGATCAATATAAGGGATTTTGACAATGGAAAACCCGCGGTGCAGTCCCTTCCACGCCGCGGGTTGTTATCATCATTCTGTTTCAGCTTCGTTCTGGCTGGTCGCCTGTTCCGTCTCCTCCCGCATATTGTCGGTTTCGATCTGCGGCTCCGGTTCCGCCGGCTCCTCAATGCAAGGCAGCGGCTCAAGATCGAGCGTCACCTGGGAAAAACCGAGGCACTTGAGCCCGGTCACGCAATCCTGTGCTGCGGCGAGGACGCTGGCGGCCTGTTCCCGCCGCGCGACGATGCGCGCAAGCCCGCCATGCAAATACAGGAAGCAGCCGTCCAGCCGCAGGCCGCGCAGCAGCCGTTCTCCATCTTTAATGAGCTTGAGCTCCGCCTTTTCGAGCGGCGCATCAAAGGGGAGCCTTTTGGCCAGACAGGGGGAGAGCGCTGCGCCGGGCCCAATACCCAGCTCCTGCAGCAGCTCGCGTGATTGCGCGCGCGTAATGCCGCATTCCCGCAGGGGGCTGCGCACGCCAAGCTCCCGCAGCGCGCGGTCCTTGCTTTCGCGCTCATCTCCCGCCGCGTCCGCGCAGGAGCCGTCGCAGATGCTGAAGATGCCGCGGTTGACCGCAAAGGCGGATAGCGCCTCAAACAGCGCCCGCCTGCAGTAATAGCAGCGTTTGGGGGAATTCGATGCAATGCGCGCATCGCGCAGCATATCCACCGGCAGAAGATGGTCCTCTGCGCCGAGGGCCTTTGCGCGCTCCTGCGCCGCGCACGCTTCCTCCTCCGGGGTGAGGGGCGTTTGGAAGGTAACGGCCAGAACGCGCGCCTTCGTGTTTACCGCCAGCTTCAGCAGCAGGGTGCTGCCGTCGTCGCCGGAAAAGGCGATGCATATCCCGCCGCAGGACAGCTCCTTAACCTTGGCTTCCAGCTTCTGCAATAGCTTGCTCTTCTCCTCTTTCATCATTTTTCTTCTTCCTTTCCCAATCCATATCGCATATGGCCGCAAGAGGCTTTTCCTTATTATACCAAAACGTATGCATATGACAATTCATTTTGGACATGATGAAAAAAAGTTATCCAAATTGCCTGACCCTCAGCATCAGGGTGCAGGCTCTTTTCAAATTTCGCGTATTGGAACTATTAAGATGGTCCCTTATGGTAAAATGAACTAACCGGATGGCGGGCGGCCGCTCGCCGGGATGCATTTCGACGATAAAACAAACGAAAGGCGGGAATGACTATGCCGCAAAAGGTGATTTTAAGCGCAGATAGCACCTGCGATTTGAGCGCAGCGCTTATAGAGCGCTATCAGGTTCACATGTATCCGCTCCATATCCTGCTGGAGGGCCAGCAGTATGCGGACGGGGAGATTTCCCCGGATGCGCTGTACGAGGCTTGGTGGCAGCGCAAGCAGCTTCCCAAAACGAGTGCGATCACACCGGGGGAATATGTGGAATACTTCCGCAAGTGGGTTGAGGATGGTTACCAGGTTGTGCATATCAATCTGGGCTCCAATCTTTCCTCTGCCTATCAGAATTGCTGCATTGCCGCGAAGGAGCTGGGGAATGTCTATCCCATCGATAGCTGCAATCTCTCCACCGGCATGGGCCTGCTCGTTATTGAGGCCGCAGAGCGCATTGCGCAGGGGATGGAGGCGCAGCAGATTCAGCAGGAGGTCAACGCGCTGCGCCCCTATGCGCATGCAAGCTTTGTGCTGGATACGCTCGAATTCCTGCATGCAGGCGGGCGCTGCTCCGCCGTGGCGATGCTTGGGGCCAATCTGCTCAAGCTCAAGCCCTGCATCATGGTGGACCCGGGGAAGAACGGCGCGATGGGCGTGGGTAAGAAATACCGCGGCACGCTCGAGAAGGCGCTCGTCCAGTATACGACCGACCTGCTCGCGGGCCGGGGGGATTTAAAGCTCGACCGCGTTTTCATCACGCATTCCGGCATGGCGCCCGAG
>DAWDUP010000201.1:0-2381 GCA_052346825.1 Candidatus Fimivicinus sp.
TCGCTTTGGTTCTCCGCTAAATAACCTCACGAAACACACACGAAATTAGAGATTTCTGCGTTTCTGGAGGATTCTGAATCAGCAATTTGTGGCTGACTGCCGCATTATTATATAGCAACAGGCTTTGAAGGGAATCATTCGTGCTTTTGCCGCCCCCAGAGAGGAAGGCCCCTGGCTGCAAGGCTTTCCGCGGAGAATGCACGGCGCGCCGTCCCGGAGCCCGCTGCGATGAGTAGCGCGTGTCCCGCGTTAAGGGGAATGAGAGGTGCTTTTTGCACAATTTGGGTGGTACCGCGGAACATTCCGTCCCATATTGTACAAAAGGCGTTTTTTGTTTTGTTTGGAAAAAGGAAAAAATGATTTTGAGGTGTTGCACATGGAATGGACCGGGCTAAACGACTTGCGGGAGAAGTATCTCAGCTTTTTTGAGAGCAAGGGGCATCTGCGGCTGCCAAGCTTTTCGCTCGTCCCGCAGGGGGATAAGAGCCTTCTGCTCATCAATTCTGGCATGGCGCCAATGAAGAAGTATTTTACCGGAGAGGTCACCCCACCGCGCGGCCGCGTGACCACCTGTCAAAAATGCGTGCGCACGCCGGATATCGAGAATGTGGGCAAAACCGCGCGCCATGGCACCTTTTTTGAGATGCTTGGGAATTTCTCCTTTGGCGATTATTTTAAGCGTGAGGCGATCACCTGGGCGTGGGAATTCTTCACACAGGTAGTCGGCATGCCTGCTGAGAGAATTCATGTGACGGTCTATGAGGAGGACGATGAGGCATATAACATCTGGACGAAGGAGGTCGGCCTCGACCCGTCGCACGTCAAGCGAATGGGCAAGGCGGATAATTTCTGGGAGCACGGCTCAGGCCCCTGCGGCCCGTGCTCGGAGCTGCATTTCGATCGCGGCGAGGCATACGGCTGCGGCTCGCCCGACTGCGGCGTGGGCTGCGAATGCGACCGGTTTGTGGAAATTTGGAACCTGGTCTTCACCCAATTTGAAAACGATGGCAAGGGTCGTTACACGCATCTTGAGCACCCCAATATCGACACCGGCATGGGCCTTGAGCGGCTCGCCTGCGTGGTGCAGAATGTGGACAATATTTTCGAAATCGATACGATGCAGCGCATCATGGGGCATATCATGCGCCTTGCAGATGTGAAATATGGCGAAGATGAAAACAAGGATGTTTCCCTGCGCGTTATCACCGACCATATCCGTTCCACGACCTTTTTGATTGGTGACGGCGTGATGCCCTCCAACGAGGGGCGGGGATACGTGCTGCGCAGGCTTTTGCGCCGTGCGGCGCGTCACGGCAGGCTCTTAGGGGTAAAGGGCCCGTTCCTTGCGGACGTGTGCGATACGGTCATCGAGGTAAACGAGGGCGCGTACCCGGTGCTGGCGGAAAAGCGCGATTTTATCCAAAAGGTCATCCGCAAAGAGGAAGAAAGCTTTGGAAAGACAATCGACACGGGCCTTACCCTGCTGGATCGGATGATCGACGGCTGCGAGGGGAAGACCATGAGCGGGGAGGATGCGTTCAAGCTCTCCGATACCTATGGCTTCCCATTGGATCTGACCCGCGAAATCCTGGCGGAGCGCGGCATGGATGTGGATGAAAAGCGCTTTAATGAGTTGATCGCCGAGCAGCGCAAGCGCGCGCGGGATGCCCGCAAGGACGCGGGCGCGGATGCATGGAAGGCTTCCGGCGGCGCGCACGGCGATCTTCCGGCAACGCAGTTTGTAGGCTATGAAACACTTCGCATGAAAGCCACGCTCCTCGCCGCCATCAGGGATGGGGAGCCGGCGGAATACGTCGCCGCCGGGGAGCAGGCAGTGCTCGTGCTCGACCGCACGCCGTTTTACGCGGAGAGCGGTGGGCAGGCGGGCGATGCAGGTGTGATCGAAAACGGTGATTTTACCTTCCACGTGACGCATACCACCAAAATGCCGGGCGGCGTATTCCTCCACCATGGCACGCTGGAAGCGGGGGCGCTCGCTGCTCTCGGCAGTGTGACGGCTCAGGTGGATGAGAAAACACGCCGCGCCACAATGCGCAACCATACCGCTGCGCACCTGCTGCAGGCGGCGCTGCGCAAAACGCTCGGCGCGCACGTTGAGCAGGCGGGCTCCATGGTCAACAGCAAAGAGGTACGCTTCGATTTCTCCCACTTTGAGGCGATGACCATGCAGGAAATCCGTCAGGTGGAAGACCTTGTAAATGAAGCGATCCTTGCGGCGCTCCCGGTCACGACTGAGGAAATGCCGTTGGAGGAGGCCAAAAAGCAGGGCGCCATGGCGCTCTTCGGCGAAAAATATGGCGACACGGTCCGTGTCGTCCGGGCCGGGGATTTTTCCACAGAGCTGTGCGGCGGCACGCATG
>DAWDUP010000201.1:2391-3094 GCA_052346825.1 Candidatus Fimivicinus sp.
ACGCATGTGGACAATACCGCGAAGCTCGGCCTTTTCAAGATCATCACGGAATCCTCTGTGGCGGCAGGCGTGCGCCGGATTCAGGGCGTGACCGGCGCGGGCGTGCTTGAATGCCTGTATCAGGATGAAAGGCTCCTGCACGGCGCGGCGCAGGCGATGAAGGCGAATAACGTCTCTCAGGTTGCCGAGCGGGCGCAACAGCTCTCCGCTGAGCTCAAGGAGGCCCAGAGGGCGATCGCGCGGCTGAACGACAGAATAGCAGCATCGCAGGCGAAGGAGCTGCTCGCGCAGGCACGGCCGGTTGGCGCTTTACAGCTGATTACAGCGCGCTTTGACGATATGGCGCCTGATGCGCTGCGCGCACTCTGTGAGACGGCAAAGGGCAGCGCGGATAATATCGTCTGCGTCCTTGCGGCGGTGCAGACGGCGAAGGGCACCGTCAATTTCGCAGCCTCCTGTGCCAAGGGCGCGGTGGCGGCGGGCGCGCATGCGGGCAATCTGGTGCGCGCGGTGGCGAAGGCGGCGGGCGGCTCCGGCGGCGGCAAGCCGGATGCGGCCATGGCGGGCGGCAAGGACGCGGCCAAAACGAATGAAGCATTGGAGGCTGCCTTTGCTGCACTTTCCGATATGATAAAAGCAGACGGCAGATAACAGAGTTCAGATGTCAGACGTTGTTCTTCGGCGGCCTGTATCTGATATCTGC
>DAWDUP010000202.1:0-3089 GCA_052346825.1 Candidatus Fimivicinus sp.
CAACCGGTCTGCCAAATCCCATTTTTCTTTTAATTGCTCTTTTTGCTCCGGCGTTAGATCTGGATTTGCAAGCGCTTCCGCCAAAATTTCATCATTGGTTTGGCCAATCTCCGAGGGCAATAGCCCCCCTCACCTGACGAGCCCAGAGCAGACACCTGTGTTGCTAACATAACGGTTATAAGCACGACCGATATAGTTCCAAAAATTCTTTTCTTTTTTATTTATTCATCTTCCTTCCATTAATTTACCCATTATATGGGCTATCTTCATTCTATATATTATTTTATAATTTGTCAATATATATAATATAATTTATACTTGTATATTAATTTTAAAATAAAAAATGCGCCGCGAACCCGCAGCGCATTTTTTGATATCACAGTGCCCAGTTATTGCTCCTTCTTTTTATCATACATCCGCTGGAACGCTTTGACGATCTCCACGATTGGGATAATCAGAAACGCCAGCAGCATCGCCTCGAAATACTCCGCCGCCGTCAGAGGGACAAGGCGGAAGGCGTCGGCCAGGAACGGCACATAAATCACCGTCGTCGTCAGCAGCACGGAGAGCACCATTGCGCCGTAGAGCACCCAGTTGTGGCTGCCGCGCAGGCCCATAGCCAAGACAGAGCCGTGCTGCGAGCGCATGTTGAAGGCGTGGAACACCTCGCACATCGAGAGCGTTAAAAAAGCCATCGTGATCGCGTGGTTGTGCAGCCCCGTTGCATCGTCTACGTTGTTGTAGCCGAGCGCATAGGCGAAGATGGTCTGTGCCGCGATCAGGATGCCCTGGTACAAAAGCTCCGGCCCAAGTCCGCCTGCAAAAACGCCGTCCGATGAATTGCGGGGCTTGCGTTTCATCAGGTCACGCTCGCCGCGCTCCATGCCGAGGCCGATGGCCGGGATACTATCCGTAATGAGATTGATCCAGAGCAGGTGGACGGGCAAGAGGATTGTAAAGGGCCCGCCTGTCAGCGCGCCAAGCCCGATGGTGGCCACCAAAATACATAAAACCTCGCTGAGGTTGGAGGAGAGCAGGAACTGAATTGTTTTGCGGATATTGTCGTAAATCCGCCGGCCTTCCTCCACGGCGGAAACGATAGTGGCAAAATTATCGTCCGCAAGCACCATGTCGGCCACATTTTTCGTCACGTCCGTACCGGTAATACCCATCCCGATTCCGATATCCGCCGTTTTAATCGCGGGCGCATCGTTGACGCCGTCGCCTGTCATCGCGGTGACCATGCCGCGCTTTTTCCATGCGCTCACGATGCGCACTTTATGCTCCGGCTGCACACGGGCGTAGACGGAATACTGGCCCGCCTGGCGCTCAAAAGTCTCATCGTCCATCTCGCTGAGCTGCGCGCCGGTGATTGCCTGGCTGGCGTCTTCGACGATTCCCAGCTCTTTGGCAATTGCCACGGCGGTATCGAGATGGTCACCCGTAATCATAATCGGGCGGATTCCTGCCTCGCGGCACTCCGCCACAGCCGCCTTCACCTCCGGACGGACGGGATCAATCATACCGGTCAGTCCGATGAATACAAGCTCCTTCTCCAGCGCCTCCGGTTCTATGGAAGCCGGAAGGCTGTCATAAGAACGGAAGGCGGCGGCCAGCACACGCAGCGCTTTGTCCGCCATCGCCTTATTTTGCCGCAGGATTTCCTCACGTTTTTCCTGCGTCAGCGCAACTTCTTTGCCGCCCTCCCAGATCTTTGTGCAACGGCTGAGCACCACATCGGGCGCGCCCTTGGTATACTGGACAATCTTCCCCTGAGCCATCTGATGGAGCGTGGACATCATCTTCCGCATGGAATCGAACGGCGCCTCGCCCACGCGCGGGGAGGCCTTTTTCAATTCGTTTTTATTCAGGGAAAGCGACAGGCCGTAGGAGACGAGTGCCGCCTCTGTGGGCTCGCCAGCAACGGTTCCGTCGGCCTTCACCTCTGCGTCCGTGCAGAGCGCCATCGCCTGTGCAAGCAAAGGTTCATCTGCGCCGTAATGATCCACAACGGTCATTTTATTCTGTGTCAGTGTCCCCGTCTTATCCGAGCAGATGATCTGTGCACAGCCCAGCGTTTCCACCGCGGTGAGCTTGCGGATGACGGCATTACGCTTGGACATATTCGTCACACCAATGGAGAGAACAATGGTCACCACTGCGGCCAGCCCCTCCGGGATCGCCGCGACTGCAAGGCTGACTGCAATCAGGAAGGTATCCAGAATCGCCTGCAGATGGAAATCCTGCCCGCGCAGCAGGCCAAATGCAAAAATAAAGACGCAGATGCCCAGCACCAGCCAAGTCAAAATTTTGCTCAGCTGCGTCAGCTTCTTCTGAAGCGGCGTTTCACCGTCCTCCGCCTGGGTAATGGCAGAGGCGATCTTGCCCATTTCGGTGTGCATGCCCGTCGCCGTAACAACCGCTTTTCCGCGCCCATAGGCAACCGTGCTGCCCATATACGCCATGTTTTTGCGGTCTCCGAGCGCCACGTCCTGCCCCCTGGGCGTCAGTTTGTCCACAAGCTTGCTCACAGGGACGCTTTCGCCCGTGAGAGCGGATTCCTCAATCTTCATGCTCGCGCATTCAAACAGCCGGCAGTCCGCGGGCACTGCATCGCCCGCTTCCAACAGGAGCACATCGCCCACGGCAATCTCCTCGCTCTTAACGGTGGCGATCTCACCGTCGCGCAGCACTTTGCTTTTAGCCGCCGCCATCTTCTGGAGCGCCTCAATCGCCTTTTCCGCCTTGCTCTCCTGATAAACGCCCAAAACCGCATTCAGGATTACGACCACTAGGATGATGATGACATCCGCATAGCCTTCCTTCTCATGGCTGAGAGACGCTGTTACAGCGGATACGACCGCTGCGCCGATGAGGACAAGGATCATGGGGTTCAGAAGCTGCTCAATAAATCTGCGCAGCAACGATTTCTTTTTGGCCTCCTCCAGCTTGTTTTTTCCGTCGCGTGCGAGACGCTGGGAAGCCTGTGCGCCGCCGAGCCCGTTCGGCGTGCTTTCCACTGCTGAAAATACATCGGAAATATTTTCCAAATAGTATTTTTTCATCTGCGTTTCCGCCTTCCTTCCGTT
>DAWDUP010000203.1:0-3051 GCA_052346825.1 Candidatus Fimivicinus sp.
CCCGCAGCGCAGAATCCGGTGGGAAAGCAGAAGGTCGTCCTTCGATTCGCTCGCAAGGATCCGCCCCTGATGGATAAACGTGATATAGTCCGCCACACGCTCCAGATCGCTGGTGATATGGGAGGAGAGCAGAATGGAATTGCGCTCATCCTGGATGAATTCCTGGAACAGGTCAAGAATCTCATTGCGCACAACCGGGTCGAGCCCGCTCGTCGCCTCATCGAGCAGCAGCAGGCGCGGGTGGTGCGCCATGGCGACCGCAATGGAGAGCTTCATTTTCATGCCGCGGGAATACTCCTTGATCTTCTTTTCCCATGGTAGCTGAAAGCGCGCACAGAGCGAATCGAACAGCCGATCATCCCAATTGGCATAAACCGGGCGCATCACAGACGGAATATCCTTCGCGCGCAGGACGTCGTGAAAAAAATTCTCGTCAAAAACGACGCCGATCTGCTCCTTGATTTTCTGCTCTTCCTTCACCGGATCCAGGCCGAAGATCGAAATTTCTCCGCTATCCTTATGGATCAGGTTCAGAAGCAGCTTCAGCGTGGTGCTTTTGCCTGCGCCATTTTCACCGATGAGGCCCATGATGCAGCCCTGCGGCAGGGTAAAGCTGACATCTTTGAGCTGAAAAGTACCGTAGTTCTTGCAAAGATTCGAAACCCGAATGCTTTCATTCATCAATATAACCATTCCTTTCTGTGTGAAAAATACGTAGGCTATTAATCCCCGTATTGCAGCCGGATGAGCTCCAGCAGCTCCTCCATGGTGATCCCGCTGCTCTGCGCCAGCTCAACCGCCTGCTGCAGATAGTATTCCATCTTTTTCAATTGTTCCTCCCGGATAAATTCCATATTCCTGCGCGCAACATAGCTTCCCTTTCCTGGGAATGATTCGATAAAGCCATCGCGCTCCAGCTCCTCATACGCGCGTTTGGTCGTGATGACGCTGATGCGCAGCTCCTGCGCGAGCAAGCGCATGGACGGAAGGCTGTCCCCCTGCGCGAGCTGGCCGCTGATGATCATCTCTTTGATTTGTGTGGCGATCTGATCATAGATCGGCTTCCCGCTCGCATTGCTGATGAGGATATCCAATGTACCGTCCCACCTCCTATATTGTATATATTAAGTATATACAATATGACTGAAATGTCAAGTAGAAAACAAAAAAGCTGCCCCGCCTGAAAATAGGCGGAGCGGATGTATTCCGATCTTTTTGAAGTACGGAGTGGAATCAGAAGTTTCTGCTTCCATTCGGGGACATATTGGGATAAGAGCCTGCCATGTTATTCTGCATGGCATTTCCAGAGGACATCGACGACCTGCCCTGATTGTTGAAGCCCATCGTCGTATTCCGGCCCCGTGGCTCATAAAAGGTGATAAATTTCAGCGAGTAAACGTCGCCTACAATGTAACGCCCCTCATTGGGCTGATACAGCGTGATAAAATTCACGCCGGCAGAATAGAGTATGCCGTCGCGCCGGACGATGTTATTGGTGCCGATGAGAAATTCGCAAGTAACCGGCTGGCCGATATTTTCCTGCAGGATGGCAGCGAGCGAATCAAGGTAGTATTCGCGCCCGGACTGTGGGCTCTCTATCTGCTCCTGCGTAAGTCCCGCCTCCTCAGCCGGATCCAGATTGAGGCTATTGTCATTGCCGGTCTGCGAGAACGTGTTGTTGTTACCGTCCATTCTAACACTCCTTCGATCATGATTGGGGTAATGCATCAGGTCTGAAAATAGGCATCCGTGGGATTGTAAAAGCAATGTTCATTGATCCGTGCGGCAAAAATCCCGATATTGGTGGGAAAATAGGTTTGGCATGAAGGGGAATAAGGATTGAAAAACCAGAGCGCCTGGCCCACATTGTATAACCGCTGGCCTGCAATCGCCCAGTCCGCAATTTCATAGTGGATTGCGTCCGGGCGCATATTATAAATATTCTGCGGATTTGGCCGTCCTCCTACAAATTCCTCAACGCAGGTGAATTGCCCAGGCTGAAAAATGATATTCCGAATGCTTCCCCGCCCAACACGCTGGTATTCCCCTCCCTGTATGTGGACGCGGTTCATCACAACACCGGCCACGCCCCGCATTCCCGCGTCGCCCTCTCCTCCCGCTTCGCACTGGATCAGTCGGGCAAGCAGCTCTCGGTCTGAAAAAGCCATGGCATCCCTCCTCCTGCACAGGCAATTTATATGCTTTCCAACCTTCGATTATGCAAAGCCCGCGATTTAGGAATCCATGTGCTTTCCCTGCGTTGCCCTCAAAATTTTAATTCAATCATACAACAAATTTGCCTTATAATTTGCAAAATATTAAATTGTATTATAAATATTGACAAAGTTAATATCAAAGCATACAATTTTATAAAAAGGAGGGTTGTTATGCACTGGTTCATCAAATACCGAAGTTATTTGAAAAATCCACAGGCCTACTATCACTTTTTGGAAAAAACGGATTTGAGCATCCTCCCCACACTTCAAATCGGTACGATCGACAAATTAAAAGAGGCGAACGAAAACGAGCTGTACCAATGGTTGGAGGATTATCCGTTTCTGCTGGATCAATATCCTTTGCAGGAATGCGCACAGGGCGCGGATGATTTCAGCACGGCGCTACATGTGATGGACTGGCTCTCCGCGCATACCTATTATTGTGGATTACAGTTCCGATTGATCCCCGACCGCACACCGGCTATCCTCAAATATGGATGCGACAAATCCTTCCGCCATGCGATCAACTGCCGTTTTAAAGCCATCGCCATGGCGGATTGCCTCCTGGCCCTTGGCAGAAAGGCCTACCCGATCCTCCTGCTCGCACAGAAGCAGAAGGGGAGGGATAAACCCTGCCACCTGATGGTGCATGTATATGCGCGGAAACTGGAAAAGTGGATCGTGTTCGACCCCTCCTTCCACACCCATTTTCTGGATGGAACGGGCCGCCCGCTCGATATCTTTGAGCTGCGCGAACAGTTTATGGAGGGAAAGACGCCCCGGTTCCCCGGTTATGATTTGAACGGGTCGGACGGCTTGCAGGATATTTACATCC
>DAWDUP010000204.1:0-1338 GCA_052346825.1 Candidatus Fimivicinus sp.
GAGCGTATACCTCCATTGCACCGAGCGGGCCGTCACGATCGGAAACGCATACCTGGAGCGCACTTATCCGATTGCAAACAGCAGGCTGTCCGTCGGCGGAATTTTGAATAAACGGGTGGATGGAGCGCCAGCCTCCTATACGATGGGTGCATCCTCTCAGGAATTTATCGTGCGTTTTTCTGCCGGCCGCAAAACCGCTCGGCTTTCTGCCGGCGATTTTTCGGTCGGCTCCGTGTCCTGTGCCGCGCTTCCTGACGGCCGGGCGCTGTGCATATCTTTTGCGCCTGTCATGGCGCTGGGCGTCCCTGTTACAGTACGTCTGGTGGCCGTGCTTGAGGCGAAGGAGCATTTCCTGCGCGAATACATAGAGGTTTCCATCCCGGAGCAGCAGGCGGATGCGCTCACACTTGATTCGCTCGACCTGCTGTCCCTGCGCGTGCCGCAGGGGGAGAAGACCTGGTCGCGGCCGGAAATGGAGCCCGCCAATATTTCCGGCTTCCATATGGGGCTGGGCCAGCCGGTCTATCTCGGCAGCCTGTTCCTGGGCTGTGAGTTCCCAGCGGCGGATACGCGCATTGAGGAGGCTACGGCGCGCACCCGGTATTATTCCGGCAAGCCGTTTTCCCGCCTGCGGAAAACGGACGGCGTTTTCCTTTCCTGGCCCGCCGTGTTCGGCGTGGCCCGCAGCGATGACAGGGAGGTGCTGCAAAGCGACTTCTTCCGCTATATTGAGACGATTTCCACAAAGACGGAGTTCCGCAAGCAATATAATTCCTGGTACGATCATATGCTCGACATCACGTCGGAAAATATCGTCGGCTCCTTCTATGAAATGGAGAAGGGCCTGACACAGCATGGCATTGCCCCTATGGACGCCTATGTTGTGGACGACGGCTGGAACGATTACAGCAAGGGCTTCTGGTGCTTCAATGAGAAGTTTCCGCAGGAGCTCTATCCCAGCGCGGCGCTCGCGAAGAAATTTGCCTCCCATTTCGGCCTGTGGCTCGGCCCGCGCGGCGGATATACGACGGATACGGTAAAGTTTGCAAAGCATATTCAAAAGGCCGGGACGGGCTTTCAAAACCCAAAGTCGAGAGACATCTGCGTGGCAGCCCCGGTTTATCAGCAGGGAGTCAGGAAGCTGTTCCTCGATTTTATGGAGCGGTTTGACCTGAATTACTGGAAGCTGGATGGCTTCGCCCTGCGCCCCTGCCCGAAGAAGAAGCACGGTCACATGACTGGCGGCGAGCACGATATGTATTTCACGACGGAGCTGTGGGAGACCTGGACGGATATTTTTGCCGCCATGCGGGAAATGCGGGAAGGGCAAGGCAAGAG
>DAWDUP010000204.1:1348-3006 GCA_052346825.1 Candidatus Fimivicinus sp.
AAGAGCCTGTGGATCAATTTCACCTGTTATGTTAATCCGAGCCCTTGGTTTTTGCAGTGGGTTAACTCCATCTGGATGCAGAACAGCAGCGACCATGCCTTCCAGATTCCGTCGAAGGGTGGCTCCAAGCAGGATTCAGACGTCGACCAGATGATGACCTACCGTGACGACCGGTATTTTGATTTCGTGCGTACGCGCGAGCTCCAGTTCCCGCTGGCGCATCTGTATAACCACGATCCGATATACGGCAATACGGTAAAATCCCCGCGGACGAAGCAGGTCATCCAGGCCACCACGGAGGAATTCCGCAACTATCTCTATCAGCTTGCAGCGCGCGGTATCTCCTTCTGGGAGCTCTATTTCAGCTACAATATGATGGACGAGGAAAAATGGCAGGTCTGTTCCGAAGTGCTTGACTGGGCGGAGGAAAATTTCCACATCCTGCGCAACGCAAAGCTCATCGGCGAAACCCCGGCAAAGGGGAACGTTTACGGCTATTCCGCCTGGGATGGCGGGGAGGGAATCGTCTCCCTGCGCAACCCGGCGAATTTCGTGCAGGAGTATGAGATCACGCTGGATCGGCTCATTGGCGTCAAAGAGGGCGCAAGGAATTTGAGATGCCTGCAGGTGCTGCCCTATGCGGCAAAGCCGGACAGGAAGACCTATCAATATGGCGGCCGGGTAAAGCTGACTCTTGCCCCGCATGAGGTGCGCATTCTGCGCTTTGGTGCGCAGAAGAAGAAGCCGGCGCAGATGCGCACGGCCAAAACGATCTCCGATCGTGCGGTTTGCCTCTGTTTCGACCAGCGCGTCAGTATTGCGGATGCGCAGGTGCTGCTCAACGGCGCACAGGCGGAGCTTACGCTCTGCGCGGATTACCATACGGTGATCGCCTCCTGCAAGGATGTGTTTCCGCCTTATGAGGCGGTGGCGGCAAAGATCAGCCTTGTGGATTGTGTTGGCAATGCAGTGCAGGAAACGGCCCGCATTCCCTATTATCCGGACGACGTTATCGTCCGCGTGCAGGCGCAGAGCGGTGCTTACCTTGCAGACAGCGGCGTGGAGGGCGAAGGCGACTTTACTGTGACCTTCCCGCTTGCCACACAGGAGGCGGACGTGATGCTCCTGACGCAGGACGGCGCGTTTACCATTTCTGTTGCTGCGGACGGAAAGCTGCGCTTTTCCGCGGGCGGTGTAACCGCCCTGTCCACGCAGGCGGTTAACGACGGCAAAGAGCGCCGCTTTGCCGCACTGCGCGAGAAAAACGGCATGCTCAAGATCTATGTCGATGGGAAACTCGACGCCTCCGCCTACTGCGCGGCACATGTGAACGAATCGCTCAGGACCGGCCCGGTAGCGGCGCAGAAGCTGTCTGGCGGAGAGGTGTGCATTTTCAATCGCGCGCTTGCCTTTGATGAGATTGCAAAATAAACAATCGGATAGAAAGGCCGCGCGCCATGGTTTCACAGCCATGGCGCGCGGCTTTTTTCGATTTAACCCGTTATATTTAGCGACTGGAAGCGCTCCGCCTGCTCTTTGATCACCGGCCCGAATCCGGGTGGGATGCGGTCAAAGGGCTTGCGGGCCTGAAGGGATTTGCCGTTCCTTCGATCCATCGAGTTGTCGCCCCAGGTGGTAATGTTGGTCAATGCAGGTTT
>DAWDUP010000205.1:0-3003 GCA_052346825.1 Candidatus Fimivicinus sp.
TTTTTGTGAATTGGTATTACACAAAGCCGGATGCCGAAAAAGCGAACACCGGGGTAACCGTCAGCGAACAAGCAACCCAGGCGGCAGGAAATCTGGGTGACGCCTTGCTCGTCAATTCCAGCACGGCCTCTTCTAAGGACGACACACAGGAGTCAAAGGCGGAACAGGCACAGGCGAAGGTGGAGGACGAATACTTTGCACAGGCAAGGCTGAATCGATCGACGGCGCATGATAAGGCCGCCGAGGAGCTGAAGAAGACGATAGAAGACAGCAAAGCCTCTTCAGAGGCGGTCAAAACCGCCACACAAGAGCTCGGCGAGCTCTCGAAGGCCATTAAACTGGAGGCTGATACGGAAAATCTCATCAACGCAAAGATCGGCAGTCCCTGCGTGGTAGTGATCGGTAATAAGACGGCACAGGTGGTAGTTGGAAAAGGAGTTTTAAAGGATGATGTCCTAGTGCAAATCAAAGAGATCGTATTGAAACAGACCGGCTTTTCCGTGGAAAACGTTACGATCATGGAGGCCAAATAGGTGTTTGCTTTTTCTGTATGGCTGCTGAAAGCGCGCAGCATTTTGCTCGGTACACAGGCGGCCTGTAAAAAATGGTTGTGTCTTTTCGCTTTTGTGGTATAATAACTATAAGACGATTCTGATACTGGCGCACGGTTTGGCACAAACACGCCAACATACAATAGGGTAAAGCAGATGGAAAATGAGCCGCCTTCTCTCAAAACAAAGGAAGGCGCAAAATGTTTTAACTTGTTCCGCCCGCCGGGCGGGGAATGGAAGGAACCGATGGATGATTTGAACAAACAGGATGTTGTCAGCGGTTTGGTGATTTCTGAGGAGGTCATCGCTGCGATTGCTTTAAATGCCGCAAAGGACGTTGACGGCGTCAGCGGCTTTGCGGCGCGCCCCAGAGACCTGCAGACTCTACTCCATGTGGGAGACGACACGTTGAGATCTGTGCGCGTGTGGGTAAATGAAAATGAGATTAAGCTTCATATGTATCTGATGCTCAAGGGTGGGACAAAAATCCCGGTTGTTTCCGCACAGGTACAGCGCGCTGTCAAAAATGCGGTGCAGAATATGACGGGGCGGGTCGTTACAAGGGTAAATATCAGTATTGTCGGAGTTGACTTTTCTGAGGTGACAGAAGCTCAAAAGTAAGCTTTACGCCCTCTACAACGTACGGGGGAAACAAAAGGCGTTTTCGTGCGGCAAGCCCTCTGAAATCTGTGCTTTTTAGAAGGCTTTTCTCATTGAATAGCCGATTTGTTTTCCCGGCTGTAGAGGGCTGATTTTATTGAAAAACTGGAGGACAAGCATGACCAGACGGCAGGCAAGGGAACAGGCTTTTACACTTATCTTCGAAAAATCCTTTCATCCGGAAATCACGGTTGAGGAGATCATTTCCGCGGCTGTGGAGGCACGCTATCTGCAAACGGATGAATTTGCAGTTCTGCTTGCGAAAACGGTGGATGAAAAGCAGCCGGAAATTGATTCCATGATTGAACAGAATGCAATCGGCTGGCGAAAGGATCGGATTTCGCGCGTTTCGCTTTCCCTGCTGCGTCTGGCTCTGTGTGAGATGCTGTATATTGAGGATGTTCCGACGAGCGTTTCCATCAATGAGGCGGTTGAGCTTGCAAAGATCTATGCTTCCCAGGAAGACGCTTCGTTTATCAACGGCGTTCTCGGCACGGTATCCCGGAAGCTTGAGGCATAAGTTAAAAATTGATTGTTTCAAATTGGGAAACTCTCAATTGCCTCGCAGAGAAAGGATGGTCATGACGATGGACGGCTATCTTGGAATTGATACGAGCAATTATACCACTTCCACGGCGGTGTATTGTCCCGGCTGTGATGGTATATTACAGAAGAAAAAGCTGTTGCCTGTCCCGGAGGGCTCGCTTGGGCTGCGGCAAAGCGATGCCGTGTTTCACCACACGGTTCAGCTGCCGCAACTTCTTGAGGATCTGGCGAAGGAGTTTGATGGGCGGATCCGTGCGGTTGCCGTCTCTTCTGCGCCGCGAGACACTGAAGGGTCCTATATGCCTTGTTTTTTAACTGGAATGGCAGTTGCGCGCGCGGTGGCCTCTTTTTTAAAGGTGCCTCTTTATTTTTTTTCCCATCAAAGCGGTCATATTGCTGCGGCTCTCTACAGCACAGGTATGCTGTCGTATCTAGAAAGGCCCTTCTATGCGTTCCATGTTTCCGGGGGCACGACACAGGCGTTTTTGGTGACGCCGGATAACGTTCATATTTTTCACAAAGAGCTTCTGGCCCAGTCCCTTGATCTGAAGGCAGGACAGGCTGTCGACCGTGTCGGCGGTATGCTTGGCCTTGCGTTTCCCGCAGGCGCGGCACTTGACCTGCTTGCACAGAAATCTCAGCGGCATTTCCAGATCAGGCCATCAATGAAAGGGGCGGATTGCAGCCTGTCCGGTATTCAGAACCAATGCGAAAAAATGCTTCACGCGGGAGAGGGGCCGGAGGATATCGCCCGCTTCTGCATTGAAAGCATTCGTGCGGCAATTGATGCAATGGCTCAGCAGATGATCCGGAGGCACGGCGACTATCCCTTTGTGTTTGCGGGCGGCGTCATGTCCAACCGGATCATCCGTGATGCAATCAGTCAAAAATATGAGGCTCATTTTGCTGAGCCTTCGTTTTCCTGCGATAACGCAGCGGGAATTGCGGTGCTCGCTGCAGTTCAGGAGAAAAAGTTGCCGCAGATGAGGTCAATGGAGGGCGGTGAGCTTTCATGAAAACACCATTGGTTTTAACAGTCGGTCAGTTGAATGCATACGTCAAATCAGTTCTTGACGGCGATAGGAATCTAAATCATGTCTTTGTCTGTGCGGAAATTTCAAATTTTACCAACCATTACCGTACAGGGCATTTTTATTTTTCTCTGAAGGATGAGACCTCTGTGATCCGCGCGGTGATATTTCGCTCCAATGCGCAGAGGCTCAAATTTCTTCCGCAGGATGGGATG
>DAWDUP010000206.1:0-2235 GCA_052346825.1 Candidatus Fimivicinus sp.
CGGACGTGGCTTGCATTGTGCTGTGTGAGGACGCGCCGCTCGATGAGGACGCCCGCGCGCGCGCGCAGGAGAAAGGAATTGCCGTGCTGACGAGCGGGGAGAATGCCTACCAGCTTGCATCCCGGCTTTCCGCGCTGATTTGAAGAAAATGCTTGTAAGAGCCTCCGGCCGGAGGCTCTTTTTATTTGAGTGACGAAATTGTCATCGGCCGGTCACCGGATATTCACCCGGCAGTCGTATACTGGAGCCAAAAGGCATGGAAAGGGTATCATCGACACGCTCAAGGACGAGAATGTTTCATTCAGACTTTTTGTGGCCTGCCTTTCCGGCGGGCCGCTTCTTTTTGTATATCTTATAAAATATCAAAAAGAAAATACATCAACCTAGTAAATATGCTATAATAAACATCATGATATCAGTTGCAAAAAAGCCTTTTAAAAAAGTCTTTATATAATCTGAAGGAAGAGAAGCGGGAAACCATGCGCCGGATGTGTCGGGCGAATCTGCGTCGGCCGGCTTTTTGCTGCTCGATTTCTATGCGGCTACGATTTTTCCAGCGTATTTCAAGCTTGACGGGAACTTGCCGTCTCCCGGGTGACATAACAGGATCAATATTTGTGAAGAAAGGAAGCTGTCAATATGAAGGCATTTATGGACGCTGATTTTTTACTGGATACGGAGACTGCGCGCACACTATTTCGCGGGGGAGCACAGGACACGCCGATCTTCGACTGGCACTGCCATCTGTCTCCAAAGGAGATTTATGAAGATAAAGAGCCGGGGGATCTCGCGGCTCTGTGGCTTGGGGGCGACCATTACAAATGGCGCGCCATGCGCTCCTTTGGCATTGCAGAGAAATATATCACCGGCGATACGAGCGGGTATGAAAAATTTAAGGCTTATGCCTCCATGATGCCCGCCTGCATCGGGAATCCGCTCTACCACTGGTCCCATCTGGAGCTGCGGCGGTATTTTGGCATTGCGGAGACGCTGAGCGAAAAGACGGCGGACGATATCTGGAACCGTGCGAATGAGAGAATTCGTGCAGGCGGCTTCACGCCGCGCAATCTCATTAAAAAATCGAAGGTGACGGCACTTTGCACCACGGACGATCCGGCTGATTCGCTGGAATATCATCAGCTTCTGAAAGAGGAGAAGGGCTTCGACTGCCGCATCCTGCCTGCGTTCCGGCCCGATAAGGCGCTGGGGATTGAGCTGCCCGGCTTCCCTGCCTGGCTCTCTGCGATGGAGCAGACGGCGGGCGGGAGGATTACTTCCTTTGATGCCCTGTGCGAGGTGCTCAAAAAGCGGATCGCTTTCTTTGACTCCCTCGGCTGCCGCGCGAGCGACCACGCCTTCACCCGCGTCCCCTATGCGGAGGCAACGGAGCCCCAGCTCGAGGAGATTTTTGAAAAGGGCGCGGCAGGCGAGCCGCTCTCCCAGTGGGAGATGGATGCTTACCGCACAGCGCTTTTGCAGGTGCTGGCGCGCGAGTATGCCCGCCTCGGCTGGGGGATGGAGCCCATATCGGCGCGATGCGCAACAACAACACCCGCATGTTCAAAGCCCTCGGCCCGGACACGGGCTACGACTCCTGCGCGGACGACGCGGCGGCTTATCACCTCTCCTGCCTGCTCGACAGCCTCGAGGTGGAGGGGAACCTCCCGAAAACGATTCTTTTTGCACTGAATCCGAAGGATAATTACGTGCTGAGCACCATGCTCGGCAACTTCCAGAACAGCGACGCGCCGGGAAAAATCCAGTTCGGCTCCGCCTGGTGGTTCAACGACCACATCGATGGCATGCGCGAGCAGCTGCGCACGCTGGCGAATACGGGGGTTCTCGGCCGGTTTGTCGGCATGGTGACGGATTCACGCTCGTTTTTATCCTATCCGCGGCACGAGTATTTCCGCCGCATCCTCTGCGGGATGCTGGGGGATATGGTGGAGGCGGGCTGGTATCCGGCGGATATGGATACGCTCATTCAGATCGTGCGGGATATTTCCTACAGCAACGCGGTGCGGTATTTCGGGATTTAGCTATCGTATCAATAGAAAAAAGCGTGGCCCCTTTCGGTTCTCATCGGGAGGGGCCGATTTTATGGGATTTACTCAACTGATTCACATAGATAAAATGATCATATCTATGTAAATATGCATTTTTATAATGGAATAAAATATTTTATCTACCATTTCTGTTGACTTAAATTTTAACTATATTTATAATTAAAGACGA
>DAWDUP010000206.1:2245-2977 GCA_052346825.1 Candidatus Fimivicinus sp.
GAAAACAAAAGATTACCTATTTTTCAGGAAAAGAAAGGATGGTTAAACAGGATGAAAATCTGGAAGATTTCCGTCGCCACGCTGCTTCTGCTGACCTATTGCGCCGTTTTCATGCAGGGCTTTGCGTACAGCACAATCACGGAGGAAGAAATCGACGCGTTTCTGGTAGAACAGGGCGTGCCTAAAATCGCCATTCAGAAGCTGCCGTTTGATTTGAAGAAGCGGATTTATCTGGGCGAATCGCAGATCGAGGTGGGGGAGCCTACTTATGGCGTGTTCACGGATGATTACAAGGTGGAATACACGCTGGAAAACGGGCAGGTCGTCATGGACCAGCAGAGCCGGGCGGAGCTTCACAAGCTTCTCAACGATGAAGAGGCGGTGGCAAACGTGCTGCTTTCCAACGAGCAGGCAGAGGCCAATCAGCCGGTTCGGCTTGCAGCGAATGTCAAAACAGAATCGGACGCAATGCGTGCGCGCAAGGCAGAGGTCAGCGCATATCGGGCGGTAAATCAGGAGACAATTCAGAGCTTGCAGGAGATGTCGGAGGACGCTGTCGTAATGTCCCTTAGGAATTGGCAAAGCTACCTATTGTGCATCCATATGTCCTATGCTGATTCGATCAGCGAAAAAATATTAATGTATTGCTAGGAATGGTCTTATAGTCCGTTTAATTGTCTGACAGATAAGGCGGGTATGGCTTGGAGCGGCGGCTTTGCGGCAGAACCTGAT
>DAWDUP010000207.1:0-264 GCA_052346825.1 Candidatus Fimivicinus sp.
TAAAACTACAAAATTTCTTCGGCGTTTTCTGACAATTTCATATTGGCGTTGACAGATGGGATAAACGATTTTGAGCATAACACATCCCCTCGAAACAGTATTTGAGGGAGCAGGCAGGGGCTGGACGCTCACTGAAAGATTGAAGTAGTCTATCTCTCCAAAGATAAGGTTACAGGGTGCAAAGCCCTACGCATTGGTGCTTGAAAGAGCGTCCGGCACACATAACAATTCGGTTCAGCGGATAGCTGTACCCACTCACCTCCA
>DAWDUP010000207.1:274-2938 GCA_052346825.1 Candidatus Fimivicinus sp.
ATGAGATAGAAGCCCTTGCCCGCTGTCTGCTCCCCGAAATTCAGAAATTCTTTGAAAGCCCGGAGGGGAAGAAAGAATTTGAAGAATGGAAAGCGCAGAGGGCAAAGGAAGCAGAACAGGAAAGGAGCGTATGACAAAAGCGGCGGTATCACTCACGATACCGCCGCTTTGATTACTTATAAATCATAAAAGTGTTCCAACAAATTGAACTAATGTAGCAATAGCTGCTCCGAATTGTGCGGTTCCATTGATAGCTTGTAATCCTTTTAGAGCTGTTTTAACAAATCCCTTTCGAGGATTTGCACTTTGCATTTCAGTTCTAATTACTTCAACGCTGTCAGTTATTTGTTCCTGTTCTTCTTGTGTAAGGCTAGCTGGCATATATTTCATAATATCAGAAATTATGCTTTCTAATTGAGAAATATCAATGCCATTATTCTGAGTTGCCTGAACTGTTGCATTATCATTAGCTACATTTACCTGTGCAACACCGCCATTTACATTTATCATAAATTTTTTATCCTCATCATAGCCCATCTGAATACCTATTTCTGTAAGATACCCTTCAATGTAGTTAACGAAAGGGAGTATTATCCTATTACAAAATTCCTTTACAGCATCATTTGCTTCCCTTGCATAACTGAAAGCCATATCGTGGTAAAAACTGTGATAATTCTCTATAGCATATTTCAAATACTGATATGTATAAGAAATTTCTTCTTGCTTTGTATCTCCCATTGAGGAAAAACAAGTTCCTCTTTCCACTGGCTCAAAATCGTCTGGATTGACATATTCTTTTATATAATCCGATATTATCTCGTTTTCATCAATATATGCCACGAATTTTTTTAGTAAAGCCATGCCCGTCTGATGATTACAGGTGATCAAACGATTGGCAAGTGTTCTAAATTCCATAGAAATTATTTTTAACTGTTTTTTATCAATGTTCTTCATATCTTACTCCACAAAACGGGCAATAACTCCCGCACAGTTTATAAATTGGTTTAATTTTAGCTTCTCGTTTACAACATGGGTATTTTTCAATTTCTAACGCCTCAATCCCGTACTTAACGGGATATTCTTCTTCATGTTTCGGTTTTTTACCTGCTTTAAATGAAATAAGTGAACCTTTGAATTTCTTCTCCCACTTTTTCATTTCATTATATATTAGATCATTTGCGTAATTCTTTGTCTTTTTTAACGCAAGCTCTATCATCGGTAAAATAATTATCCGCTTTTAGACCACAACTTGGACACCATATTTCAATAACATCTTCTGCATGATAATCCTCTGGTTTTATTTTAAAAAATTCCCCGCATAAAGGACATTGCATTAAAACAAATCCTTGATCGTCAGCAGGTATTGATACTTCACCAATTATAGTACTCATACATTACCTCCTGCCTATATCTCGTATTATAGCGGAACTTCTCATAAAAATCCACTCTTATTTTTGAGTAACAAAAGCGGCGGTATCACTCACGATACCGCCGCTTTTGCTTTAGCACTAAAGATATACTAAAAATCCGAAGCCGTCCCCGATTGGAACCGGGTTCGGATTATCATTATCTGGTGCGGGTAACAGGGGTCGAACCTGCACATCTTGCGATACAAGATCCTAAATCTTGCGCGTCTGCCAATTCCGCCATACCCGCATATTCATTTTTGACGTTACAACGACGATTAGTATAGCAGATTTTCCGCCCCTTCGCAATCTCTTTTTTGATTTCCGGCCCCATTTTTGCCGGAATGCATAGACAAACACGAGGATTCCGTTTAAAATCGGGGATAGAGACAAATTTGCGAAAGGCATTGCACAGTTTTAATGTGAGGGAGGAGACACCATGGAACGAATCAGAACCCGCTTTGCGGCAAACGTGGACGCTTCCCGCGTTTTGCCCGAATACCCGCGCCCTCAGCTTGTGCGCGAGGGGTGGATGAATCTCAACGGCCTGTACGACTATTCAATCACCCCGCGCGGCGCGCAGCAGCCGGACAGCTTCGATGGGCAGATTCTCGTACCGTTCTGCATTGAGAGCGCTCTCTCTGGCGTGGAGCGGGCGTTGCAGCCGGACGAATTGCTCTGGTATCACCGCACCTTCGAGCTCAGCGAGGCCTTTTACGGAAAAAAGGTCATCCTGCATTTCGGCGCGGTGGATTGGCAGTGTAAGGTGTGGGTAAACGATCAGCTTGCCGGCACACATACCGGCGGTTATTGCCCCTTTTGCTTCGATATCACCGACTGTATCAACGCGCACAATAACGATCTCGTCGTCTGCGTCTACGATCCCACAGACGCGGGGTGGCAGCAGCGCGGCAAGCAGGTGCTCAAAACGCACGGCTTCTGGTATACTGCAACCTCCGGCATCTGGCAGACCGTCTGGCTCGAGGCGGTGGACCAATGCTATATCCGCGAGGCCAAGGCCGTGCCAGATATTGACCGCGGGCTTTTCACCCTGCATACAAAGCTCTTCTGCGATGAAAGCTATCAGCTGAAAATCCGGGTGTTCGATGGGAAGGAGGAGATCATTTCCCGGGAAATCTCCCCCTGCGAGGAGATCGGGCTGCCGAATGCAAAGCTCTGGAGCCCGGAATCCCCGTTTTTATACGATATTGAGCTTACACTCTACACGAAGGGCGAGCTGCGCGATACGGTGCGCACC
>DAWDUP010000208.1:0-1472 GCA_052346825.1 Candidatus Fimivicinus sp.
GGCCAACGAGCCAATCCGCCTCGGCACCGCCTGCATACAAGGCCGATTCCAACAAAATATATTGTCAATAATCAAAAGATCACGGACCACCACGCCATCATCCCCACGGAGGAGCCCGCCGACCTTTGACTTTGAAAAGCGCAGAAAAGCGGCGGGTGCAAATAAGAGCGACGTGCGCCGGTATCTGGAAAAACAGAAAAAGGAGCAGGCCCCGCGCGGCAATTCCGCGCTCGCGGACCAGCTGGCAAAATGGATGGCGGATCAGGAGAAAACGTAATCCGCAGCCTTCCGGGAGAAGGCGGGCCATCAAGCAGTACCTAGTGCAAAGAATCATCCAGACGGGGAATCCTATCAATGGCCACCGGGCAGAATTGGACTCTCGGCTTTGGTTTGTCCAGCACCGGAAGGAGGGTTTCTAATGAAAATCATGATCGTGGAGGACCACCCCAAAATCAGGGACGAGCTGTCCGCGCTTTTGCAGCGCTACGGCTATGAGATCTGCGCGCCCGCCGTTTTTGAGCATATCGTGGAGGATATTCTGCAGGCCAATGCAGACCTTGTCCTGCTCGATATCAACCTGCCGCTTTATGACGGCTACTATATCTGCCGGGAGATCCGTAAGGCCTCCGCCATCCCGATCATCATCGTGACCAGCCGCGACAGCGAGGTGGATGAGCTGATGAGCATGAATCTGGGTGCGGATGATTTCATCACCAAGCCATACAACACGCAGATTCTGCTCGCGCACATCTCCTCGGTCCTCAAGCGGTCCTACCGCAGCCCGGAGGAGGCGGCCGAGCTCTCCTGGAAGGGCGTTGCGCTCAGTCTCTCCCGGAGCATCGCCCGCTGCGGCGACAAGGAAGCAGAGCTGAGCAAAAATGAAACACGGATTCTCCATCTGCTCATCCGCCACCGGGATACAATCGTAAGCCGGGACACGATCATGAACGAGCTCTGGCAGTCAAACGAATTTGTCGATGATAACACGCTGACCGTCAATATCAACCGCCTGCGCAAAAAGCTTGCGGATATCGGCGCGCCGGACTATATCGTCACAAAGCGCGGGCAGGGCTATACCGTCTGATCAACCCACTTCCAGGAAAGGTCTGGTAAAGGTGAACTTCTTTTTGTTTCTTCGTTCAAAGCTCCTATATTTTCTGATGAGCATCGCCTGCATGGGATTCACCTGGGCCCTGCTTAGCGCACTGCGCCAGTCCGGCGCTACAATTGTGTCAATTTTGATTCTGGAGGGGCTTGCCATCCTTTTGCCGGTCAGCGTGGAATACGCGCGCAAGCGCTCCTATTATGGCCGCCTGCTGCGCAGCGTTGACATGCTCGACCGAAAGAGTCTTCTGTTCGAGGTGCTTGACGAGCCCGATTTTCTGGAAGGGCAGATTCTTTACCGTGTCTTGAAGGAGTGCAATAAATCCATGAATGATGAAATTGCCACCTACCGCCACCAGGAGGAGGAG
>DAWDUP010000208.1:1482-2883 GCA_052346825.1 Candidatus Fimivicinus sp.
GAGGAGTACAGGGAATATATCGAAGCGTGGATGCACGAGGTCAAAACACCGCTCGCCGCGGCCAAGCTCACGCTCGAAAATGATACCGGCTCCGTTCCAGTCAGTGTATCGGACGATCTGCGCCGCATTGAGGACTACCTCGAGCAGGCGCTTTTTTATGCGAGAAGCGGCAGCGTTGAAAAGGATTACCTCATTCGCCCTGTCTCCCTGCGCGAACTGGTCAACGCCTCTGTGCGCCGCAACGCGAAGGATATGATTGCAAGCAAGATCGGGCTGACGCTGGAAAATCTTGATTTTATCGTGCTTACAGACGTAAAATGGACGGATTTTATCCTCAACCAGATTTTCGTCAACGCAATCAAATATCGCAGCGCCTCCCCTTCCATCCGCCTGTACGCCAAGCAGGAGAAAAACGGTGTCTCCCTTTTGATTGAGGACAACGGCATCGGCATTCGTCAGGCGGATCTGCCGCGGGTATTCGATCGTGGCTTTACCGGCGAGACCGGGCGGAAATTTTCAAAAGCCACCGGCCTCGGCCTTTATCTGAGCAAGCGGCTGTGCGATAAAATCGGGCTGGGGATCTCCGTGTTTTCGATTGAGGGAAAGGGGACCACAGTGCGCCTGATTTTCCCCAGCGGCACGATGCACGATCTCTCAAAAGATACGTAATGGGAATCAGCGCAAAATGCATAAAGCTGCATATCACTCGGAAAAAGTATGTTTGCGCCTTGAAAGGCGCAAAATGCGAGTCGTAGTTTTTGGCTTGCAACTACTTTTCCCAAGGGTGCAACCCGCCCTTATTAACCTTACAAAACTGTTCGGCAGCGGTAAGGTTCTCCGATGGCAGCTTTCATTCACCGCTGTTAAAATGGAACCATCTTAAGCGGCCGTGCAGCCGCTGCGTATTACAGGAGGTCATTCATTTATGGAATCCATTTTAAAGGTGGAACATCTCGAAAAATATTACGGGAACCGCGGAAACGTCACAAAAGCAGTTGACGACATCGGCTTCACTGTGACCGAGGGCGAATATATCGGCATCATGGGCGCTTCCGGAAGCGGCAAAACGACGCTTTTAAACTGCATCTCTACCATCGATTCCGCCACCGCGGGCCACATCTTCATCCGCGGGCAGGACGTCACCACGCTCAAGCCAAAGGAGCTCTCCCGCTTCCGCCGCGAGCAGCTCGGCTTTATCTTCCAGGAATTCAATCTGCTCGATACCCTGACCGCCTTTGAAAACATCGCCCTGGCGCTGACCGTCATCGGCACGCCCGCCAAGGAGATTGACGGCCGCGTGCACAACGTCGCAAAACGGCTTGAAATTGACGGCATTCTCGGGAAATACCCTTATCAGCTCTCCGGCGGCCAGCAGCAGCGCGTTGCAAGCGCGCGGGCGAT
>DAWDUP010000209.1:0-2143 GCA_052346825.1 Candidatus Fimivicinus sp.
TAATTTTAGGATATCTTTCTATAGTTTAATATGAGAAATAATGAATGATATGTTATATGTGTAATTGTTAAAAAACAAAAACTATTAGAGCTTAATTTTTTCAAAAAAGGTAATTTTTATACACGATTTCAACAAAAAAATGCAGACTTAATTGTATGTACTTACAGAACTTGGAATTGATGATGGAAATATGTTGAAATCTGACACAGAAATGGTTTATTATTGGAAGCGTGGCTCATGAAAATAAGAAAGGAGAACAGGAAACATGAAAACGGTAAATTATCGCGTAGTTCGGATGGCTGTGTGCTATGAGGATATTGAGGAGGAGGTCATGTTCGGAATCGAGGCTGTCTGCCCGGAGGAGGATAAGGTGCTGGACCGTATCTGCCGGATTTCCGAAAATGAAGCGGAGGTTCGCCAGCTTTCTGAAAAGATGAATCGGAATGAACTGTCACTGCGGCACTTCCGCTGTGTGGTAGATGATTTTCGGCGGTAAAGCGGTTAATGGAATGCTTTTGGGCGGACGGTCTCTTCTCTCACATAGAGACTATCCGCCAACCTCATCATGGCGGACAGGTCTTTCGGCCTGCCTCTCGCATTTCGTTTGGTTATGGTGCGAGTACGGACTGGATCTTCACCCTCCCGGCTGGCAAAAGGGGAGGGGAGCAGCGAAGGCCTCAATGTTGCCACTGCGGCCATTACAGTCTCTACGGATTCCGGGGGCGTTGCCGCCGCCGGCCTTTCCTCGGTCTGAACCACTGCTGGCCTTTGACCGATATAGCTGCTTTCTTTGCCGCATATTACTATGCGGCACAGGCAAACGCTTTGTTACCTGCATTGCTGCTGCCGGAGACACCAGCGGCGAGCCTCCCGCCCAGGGAGGAAAGACCCTGTACGCCGGACAGGCTGTCGAGGCTCTCCCGCAGCCGGTCGAGCTGCGATTGGAAGCGCTGCGCTTGGGCCGTGTTTTTTTGCATCCAGACCGCAAGCTGGTCGGTCAAAACGATTTTCTCCGTATCCAGAGAGACGGAAAGCGAGAGTGCATTTCCGGCAAGCAGGCTTTGAACCCGCTGCATGGCGCCCAGCGCCTGTTCCCGGATCGACGCCGGGTCGATCACGGCCTGAATTTTTAGCTTGCCGCGCCGTGCCACTTCGTCTGAAAGCCTGGGGAGCTGTTTTGCGATGGTATCGGCGCTTTTGGAAAGATCGGCCTGCAAAACGATCTTTGCCGTATCGTTACTCAATCAGGATCACATCCTTTTTTAAAATCGGCCGGTTTTTACTCATTGTAGATTTTCCTCGGCCCGCTCCTCCTGAAGGACAGTGTGAATGGGTTGGACGGAGCGGTCCAAAACGGCGGCAACGAGCTTTTTCTCATCGAGTGTTTCAAGCTGGGAAAGCTTCTGTGCGAAGGCATGCACATCAATGCCATCAAACGCGCCCTCCCACTGATCCAGCAGACGGGTTGCGCTTTCAAACAACTCGTCGAGCTTTGTCTTTCCCGCTGCCTGCTGCCTGCGGAATTCGAGCTTTTCGAGCACCATGCATTCCAGCCGGTCAAAGAGCTTCCAGAGCCTTCGCTCATCTTCTTCCTTGGAATTGTACATAGCGCGGATGCGGGTGAGCAGGTCCATGGAATCCATCATCTCATGCAATTTCGCAAGGTCGAGCAGCTTGCGCCCGGTTTCCGGGTCACGCAGCTCCGGCAGGGGCACGTTGCTCAAAAATTGCAGGATTGCGCCGAACATCATCAACTCCTGATATTCAGGAATATAGTCGCCGTCCGGGGTGAAGGAGCCCAGTGTGACGCGGTCCACAAAGGCGGAGGTATCCGCAAGGCTCAGCGTATTTTTGAGCTGAACCGGGATTTCATCCCCGTCGCAGCGGTAAACAATGCTGACAGTTCCGGCGGGACGCAGCGCAGCGAGCTTCTTCGCCTGCGCATGGGTCAATTTTTTTCGCATGGTCATCGTCTCCTTTACGATTGGTTTTATGTTGAGAAGAGAAAGATAGTAGGGAAGAAAGAGCACGGGACGCGTTGTAAAAATAAAAGCGCCCTTTTCACGGCCGGCAGATTAGGCCTCCGGCCGTAAAAAGAGGGCTTTTGGAAAGTGATGAAATGGGGGTGGGTTCATTGACTCCA
>DAWDUP010000209.1:2153-2868 GCA_052346825.1 Candidatus Fimivicinus sp.
TATTGTGGTATAATTTATATAAATTTATTAGTCTGGATGTATTTGGAATAGATTTATGGCAAATAGGAATTTCAGAGGTTTTAGAAGATGACTATGATGAAGCGAATCGCCAGCGGTGCATTGTGCTGCCTGCTCTTATGCCTCAGTTTTGCCGGATGCGCGAAAAAGACGCTGGGCGACAGTCCTGTCCCATTAGAGACAGTAACGCAGAACAGCCGGGAAAATCGGGCTACCTTTGAGTTTAGCTTACCGGCAGGTTGGGTTTCCTATCCGATCTATGACGATACAGTGGGAGCAGTTGAGGAGAAAAATATTGAGAAATTTAATGATCCGGATTTTGAAGATTATTCCCTTCGTCTGGAAATTAGAAATTATCAAAATGGAAATACTTTTTTCATGGAGGGATACGATCAGGCAATCGAGGCTTTATTCAACGGCGAGACGGATCAGTATATCAACTATATACAACAGTCCAACGCTGAACTAGCGTCAGGCCTTGGAGAATCGGAGGTTCCTTCCACCGATTATCAATTTCAGTATTATCGCGGTACTTATGGAACCATTGTGGAAGTGCGCCATTCCGAAACGTATCAGGGCGAAGTGATCCAGAGCATCGTCTGCTACCGGGAAGATATTCCGTATATGGTTACTGGCGCTTTTAAGGATTCGAACGAGCTTTCCTCCGGCGATATCGTGCCGTGGGTTGCGGAGTCCC
>DAWDUP010000210.1:0-603 GCA_052346825.1 Candidatus Fimivicinus sp.
CACACATCCTAACCTCACCTTTCAAATATTTATTTTTGTTCACTAAAATATGAATTTAGCAGTGAAGATGATGCAATCGCCTTGATAAATTGGGCTCCCTATACACAATCCTCAGGAGATCACCCTCCAGCATATCCCGTGAACGGAGCAGGAATGCAGAACCACCATAGGGAAAGCACTTAAAAAACAGAAAAACTGCTTTCGTAGATCAATTGCCTTTCGCCATTAATGCATAGCATGCAGCATGTATAAAAGAAGGCTCATATGAGTAGATTTCTCAAGCAAAATTAAGTTATTACTTCAGGAGAGAAGTTCGAAGGTCCAGATATCCGCATAGAGAACGCCCAAAACAGCAATACAAAATACGATGGTAAACAGGAAATACCGTTGCTTAAATATTTTTTGATTTTTATCCTTCACCCGGAGGCAGATCGTAAAAATGACAAGAAGGAGCAGGAGAAAAGGAACGGCGAGTATCCCAAAATAGAGGGCGGGAATCACCATAAAATCAAAAAAGCACAAGGCAATATTACCGAGATTTTGAAAGAAAGGAATCTCAAAAAGATCCAGAACAAGCAAAAACAGATAAAATATCAGCATATA
>DAWDUP010000210.1:613-2861 GCA_052346825.1 Candidatus Fimivicinus sp.
GAGATGCCTCGGATTGCTTTTTTCATATTCCTTCACACCCTTTCTGTCTACAGCTTAGCAGGTTTCCGGTGGGACAGGCGAGGAAATGTTATTTTTGATTTTTCTGATGTAAAAACTGGCTGCATTATGTGCTCTGTATACGTTTTTTCTTGATTTGAGAAAGACGGGACAGCAATAACCCCAGTAAGACGCCTGCGGCCGCAGGGAGCACCCATCCCAGCCCGACGGCGGCCAAAGGGACCTTATCGATGACCCGCGTTACAGCCGGGAGCATAAAGCCAGCGTCCGACACGGCGTAGAGGATGCTGGCAACGCTCGTTAAAAGAATTGCGGCCGGATAAACAAACCGCTTTCCCTCCAGCCATTTCTGAAAGAAAGAGAGGAGAATCAGCACGATCGCCACAGGATAAAGCGCAGAAAGCACAGGAAGCGAAATCTTCAGAATCCGTGTCAGCCCTGCATTAGAAATCAACATGCTGGCCGCCGCAAAGAAGAACACATAAAGCTTGTACGGTATTTGGGGGAACAGTCCCGCGAAGTATTCACTGCAGCAGCTGAGCAGCCCAACGCAGGTGTTGAAGCAGGCGATGACAAAAATCGCAGCCAATATGAGCATACCCCACCGCCCATAGAAAGCTGAAACCAGATTGGTCAGCGTCTGGGCACCATTTGCGGCGCCTGGATATGCACCGCCGGAGAGGGCACCGATCTGCGTGAGCATGGCATAAATGGCGAGCAACATCGCTCCGGCGATCCAGCCAGCCCGGATCGTACCTTTGACCACACCGCTTTCCTCTTCGATGCCGCAGGAGCGGATGTTGAGTGCAATGACGATCCCGAAATTGAGTGCCGCAATGGTATCCATTGTCTGATAGCCGTCCAAAAAGCCCTGAACGGCCGCATGAGAGGCATAAGCGGCTGCCGGGGAGGCGTATCCGCCCACGGGACGGACGATGCATCCGATGAAAATGACGACGATCAGGATCAACAGGGCGGGGCAAAGAATTTTTCCGAGACGGTCTGTGAGCTTTTCCGGATGCAGGGCAAGGAAAAACGCGGCCGTAAAAAAGATTGCAGAATAGAGCAGCTGGAGCAGCCAGACCGGTATTTCGCCGGACTGAAGAAATGGGATAACCGCCATCTCGAAGGAGCTGCTGGCTGTGCGGGGTATCGCAAGGCACGGTCCGATGGAAAGATAGATGAGCATTGTAAATACAGCAGAAAACGCCGGATGCACCCGGTTTGCAAGCCGTTTGAGGCCTCCAGAGCGTGCCACGGAGATGACGCCGAGAATCGGCAACCCGATTGCAGACAGCGCGAAGCCGATAAAGGCAAGCCAGGTGTTTGTACCAGCCTGGGCGCCCAGAAAGGGCGGGAAGATCAGGTTCCCAGCACCGAAAAACATGGAAAAGAGAGTGAAGCCAATCAGGAGTAACTGCTTTCCTTTTAATTCCTTCAATCGGATAACCTCCAGTTTGATCATTGACAGCGAAAAAAATTGCAAGGCCGTCAATTATGCCGCCGATCGCTAATCTGATGACGGAAAAATTTTAGATGGTCATCGTTTGAAATCTCAAAAACCTGCGGTATGCATAAGCAGCCCACCACAGGTTTCAACCTCAGGTACAAAGAAAACGGCGGGGCGCGATTGCCCCACCGTAAATGGTGCCGCTGACCGGACTTGAACCGGTACGGTGTTGCCACCGAGGGATTTTAAGTCCCTTGCGTCTGCCGATTTCGCCACAGCGGCACAACGATGACGGAGAATATTATAATGCTTTTAGGCCGTTTTTGTCAACCGGAGAAAACAACTGTTTGGAATCTTTTTCTGAAGGCGTCCGATATGTATTGAACCTACAAATGAATTACGCCGATTGGAAGAATTCGTATTGACAATCTAGACGCTTTTTGATAGAATTAAAAATCGTCATATGGGTAACAGTAGTTATCCTTGCGTATCTGAAAGAAGCTTCCTTGATGTACGGTCTGTGCAGACGCTGGAAACCTCACCCCTCAGTTTTTCTGCAAAATACAGGATCGCATTTTAAGTTTATATACGGAGAATTGCCCAAGCGGTTGCAGGGGCAACAGTTGCAATCATGTGACCGTACCTTAATAGTTACATATTATTTGGAGACGTATCGAAGTGGTCATAACGAGCTTGACTCGAAATCATGTTATCTGTGCCAAAAACTGAATAAATATCCTATGGAGACGTATCGAAGTGGTCGTAACGAGCTTGACTCGA
>DAWDUP010000211.1:0-2847 GCA_052346825.1 Candidatus Fimivicinus sp.
AGGAATTTTACGAAATTGTTCTTGTGCATTTTGACGAAATGATATTCCTTTTTTGACAGGCTGAGAGGTGCGTTGTAACAAGCAACGCACCCCTTTATTATTATCAGTCAGCCCTTTGAGATTGGCGGCGCCTTCACCATCCGCATTTTGAAAAGCGCCAGTAAGGATGCGCCGATATTCGCAATGACATACGCCCACCAGATGCCGTTGATCCCAAAGCGGCTTGCCATCCAAAGTGCCGCCGGGATGAGGAATATGAGGTTGGAAGCGTACATCACAAATGCCCACCCTTTTTGCCCGACGGCCTGAAACGCAGCGCCGGAGAGCATTGGAAGGGGCATGAAAAGGAGCGCCGCGGCGAGAATCCGCAGGCCGCCAATTCCAAGCGAAAGAATCTCAGGACTGATTGTAAAAACTCGCAGAAATGCATGCGGAAAGGCCTCGATGAGGGTGAGAGCCGCCAAGGCGTAGCCCAGGCTGAGCATGGCGCAGAACCGGACTGTTTTTTTGACGCGCTCCGGCTTGCCCGCGCCGTAGTTATACCCGACAATTGGGCTGAGCGCTTGTGTCACTGCCGTGAAGGGCATTACGGCGAAGGTGATAATTTTGCTCAGATAGGCGTAGGTATTGACGCCCAGCGTGCCGCCGGTTTCCCGCAGAAGGTTGTTGAGCAGGACGGATATGATGGAAAGGCTGCCCATCTGGATCAGGGAGGGAAGCCCGATCGCGAGAATTTCACGCATGCGCCTGCCGCTGCACTTTGCGCCCTTAAAGCTTTGCGTTGTGAAGCGCAGGAAAAACAAAACGCACATACAAAAGCTCGTAAACTGGCAGATCACCGTTGCCAGCGCAGAGCCCTGGACGCCCCAGCCCAGCACCAGGATGAAGACCGCATCTAGGACGATGTTGATCGAGATCGGGATCACCCAAATGAGAAGCCCATACAGCATTTTTCCTTCCGCGCGGATGATCGAGGAAAAGCCGGTGGAAAACACATTTCCTGCAAGCAGGATGGTGAAGTATTGCTTTGCATAGGGCAGGAGCTCCCCTGTAACGCCCATCCCCTCAAGCAGCGGGTTGAGCAGCGCAAGGCCAAGGATGGTGATGAGAATCGCCGAGCTGTAAAAGGCGAGCATCGCATTCAGCGTGACCTCTCCCGCCTCCTGCTTTTTGCCCTCACCCAGTTTCCTTGAAATGATGGAGGCCGCGCCGCCCCCGAGGGCGGTAGAGATGGCTCCCTGCAAAATGACAAAGGGGAACACCACGGACACGCCGCCCATAGCGTTTTCTCCCACACCCCAGCTGATGAACAGCGCATCTGTAAGGGTATAGACGGCATTCAGCAGCAGGGCGGCGAGCGTCGTCGCCGCAAAGCGGAGCACCAGACGGGGGATGGCTTCCTCCCCCAATGCGGTTGTTTTGGGCTGCATCCCATCGTTTTTCTTCATAGCCATCATGGATGCTCCAAGATTCTAAAGGCGCTGCGGTAAAACCACGCCGAGGACAGAATATTGCGCCACCAGCCGAAGTGCGCCGGTGTGTAGCGGTAATATTTCTCCACCTCCTGAATCAGGGCCAGGTACCCCTGCGCAACGGCATAGCGAATCTTCTCCTCCCGCGTCACATGAATGGGGACGTCTGCGGCGGCGTTATAGGCCGCAAGGGATTTTTTCTTCTGTTCCAGGGGCTTCATCCATTCGAGGCAGACGAAGTCGGCAATCCGGTCGCCCCAGAAGCTCCGCTCGGGGTCGATCCAGGCGTATTTGATCGTGCCGTTTTCCCGGCTGCAGATGATGTTTGGCCACCAGATGTCGAAATTGACCATGCAGCATTCTGCTTTTTCCAAAACGTCCCGGTAGCGGTCGATCCAGGTCAGCAGCTTTTTGCCGCGTTTTGATTTTTTTCCCTTGCGCGCGCAGTCATCCAGAAGCGCCTGTACCATGGCTCGGATCGCCTGATACCAATCGTCGTGCAGACCGTTTTGAACATAGCCGAAGCGGTCATTTTGGATTTTGTGGATTTGGGCCGCCATGGTGGCTGTCACGGAATCGGTCCGCGCCCGTTCAGCGTCCGATAATTTCATTTTGTCCAACTGCTGCCCGGAGAGCTTCTCCATAATGAAATAGTCCGTCGGAATTTGCTGATGCTCAAAATCCTCAAAATAGATTTCCGGAACGGTAATTGAGGTGTGCTCCCGCATCTGGCGGTACCAGAATACTTCCGCGTGCATCATGCCCTTCTCATAGGTCAGGATCGGCACATCCTTTGGCGGCGCGATTTTGATCGCGTATTCTTTGCCATGAGCCGCGGCGGAAAACACAGCGTTGTATTCCCCTGCGCCCAGCGGCAAAATTTCGCGGGCTCCGGCGATGCCTGCGGCGCAAAAGAGGCTTTCGATGGCCGTGCTGTCAATCTTGAATTTTGTTCGGCTGATCACGGGTATCCCTCCTGCCTGTTATTGTGATGTTGCCATTAGAATAGCAGGATGAACAGCCAGATTCTATAGATTTTTCGCTTTTTATGATAAAATTCCGCTGTTATTTATAAGAATTTTATATTATAATATGCCAGGAGGCGAATGAGAATGAAGCAGGGGGAATTGCTGAATATTCAGATATTGCCGCATGCCGACAACCCCTCGTTTGAACAGCGGGAGGACGGCGTCACGCATACGTCTTATCAGGAGGAGACAGCCTTTTTCGCCTTTGTGCAGCAGGGGAATGTGGAGATGGTGAAGCAGCGGCTTGAGGCGTATCTTTCGTCGGGCATTGTCATTGGCCGGTTATCCAACAATTCGATCCGGCAGATGCAGTATTGGGCGGTTTGCTGCATCACGCTCGGCATCCG
>DAWDUP010000212.1:0-2635 GCA_052346825.1 Candidatus Fimivicinus sp.
TGCTTGACGAGCTGATCCCGCTTTTCCCGGATGGCTATTTTCATATCGGCGGCGATGAGGCCGTGAAAATGCGCTGGAGGCTCTGCTCGCACTGCCAGGCCCTTATGAAAAAAATGGGGCTCAAGAACGAAGAGGAGCTCCAGCAATCCTTCATGAGCCGCGTCAACCGGCATCTCAAGGAGCAGGGCTTCACCTCCATGATGTGGAACTGGGATTCCGTGGAGGCGACCGAATGGCTCGACCGCGATATCGTCTGGCAGATGTGCGGGATGCCAAAAAATACACAGTCAGAGATCATGGCCGGCCGCCGGATGGTGAATTCCGTTTCCTTCCCCTATTATCTCGATCTGCCCTACGGCTGGTTCAATCTGCAAAAGACCTATGAGAACACGCCGGAGATTCCCAACATCGACGAAACCTCGGCCAAAAACCTGCTCGGCCTGGAAGCGCCGCTCTGGACAGAATACGTGCCCAATATGAAAAAGGCGGATTACTGCACCTATCCGCGCCTGGGTGCAATCGCGGAGATCGCGTGGACGGCTCCGGCAAACAGGAGCTGGGAGCATTTTTTGCAGAAGCTTGATGATTATTACAGGCTGCTTTCCGCATGCGGCGTCAAGCACCCCGCTTCACGCAAGCAGGCAATGCCGGGTACGCTGCGAGCAAAAGGGTATTCGCTCTGGTTTAACCGCCGGCAGCTGCACTGGGCGGGCCTGCACAATCTGATTGATGACGCAAAGGTCAAAAGGCTGGCCTCCCAATAAGGCCGATGATTATTCTTTCGAGTTTTTGAAGGAGGAGCTATGATCCAGTTGATTCCCATGCCGAAAAAGGCATCCCCGCTTTCCGGCACGTTTATGCTCACGCAGGATACCTCCTGCTATTTTGCGCCGGAATTTCAGGCCGTATCCAGCTTTTTTAGCGACTTGGTTGCGAAGGCCGCCCGTTTTTCACTCAGGCCCGGTAACGAGATGGCCGATATCCGCTTTTTATTCGATGAAAGCATTTCGAAAGAGGGATACCGGCTTGACTGCACACAAAATGGCATATCCGTAATCGCATCCTCCCCCTGCGGCGCTTTCTATGCAATCCAGACGCTGCGCCAGCTGCTGGGGCTCGATACAACCCAAAACGCTGAAAGGCTCACCATGTCCTGCGTCAACATCGAAGACGAGCCCCGCTTTTGCTGGCGCGGCATGATGCTCGATGAGAGCCGCCACTTCTGGGGCATGGACTATGTCAAGCGTTATCTCGATTTTATGGCGATGCATAAGCTCAACGTGTTCCACTGGCATCTGACGGACGATGAGGGCTGGCGCATTGAGATCAAAAAATACCCGCTGCTGACGGAGATCGGCTCCAAGCGCAAAGATACACAGCTTTACGGCTGGAAAAGCAAACGGCTCGAAGGCAAGCCCTACGCGCCCGGCTTCTATACGCAGGAGCAGGTCAAGGAAATCGTCGCCTACGCCGCGGAGCGGTTTATCATGGTCGTGCCGGAAATCGACATGCCGGCGCATTTTGCCGCCGCGATCGCCGGATACCCCTATCTCGCCTGCCGCGAGATTCCCGGCGAGGTCCACTGGTTCTATGGAAAGACCATTCCGGAAAAAACGCTCAACTGGAAAGACTGGAACCGCCCCGCCTGCGCGGGCAAAGAGAGCACATATCAATTTATCTTTGATATCATTGATGAAATTGCGCCCCTCTTCCCCGCCCCCTATTTCCACATCGGTGGTGACGAAGCGCCGAAGGACGAGTGGAAAACCTGCCCACACTGCCAGAAAGCCATCAAAGAACACGGACTCAAGGATGTGGAGGAACTACAGGGCCTGTTCAACAACCGCATTGCCGCTCATCTCAAGGAGAAAGGCAAGCGGCTGGTCGTATGGAACGAGGCACTTCAGGCTGGGAATCTCGATAAATCCGTAATCGGTCAATACTGGACGCCGCAGCGCGACAAATTTGCAGCGAAGTATATCAACAAAGGCGGTGAGATGATCATGAGCCGCCATCAGGCCTTCTATTTCGACATGACCTATGCGCAATACCCCCTGCGCAACACTTACAAATTCGAGCCTGTGCAGGGCGGCATCCGCCCGGAGAGCGTGAAAAACGTGCTGGGCGTGGAAGCGGAGATGTGGACGGAATTCATCCCCTCCGTCCGCCGCCTGGAGCTTTTTCTCTTCCCACGGATGGAGGCGCTCAGCGAAGTAGCCTGGACGCCGAAGGCAAAGCGTGATTTCAAAAGCTTTCTGGAGCGCTGGGAGCGCTTCAAGCCCATCCTGGATGCCTATGGCGTAAATTATGCGGAAAACAGCGTCGCCCTTGCCAAAAATCCGATTCGCAGGCTCAATAGCCTGATTAAATTCCAATACGGCAATCCGAGCTATGAGCTGGATGTCAACGACAGGCTACAAAGGCAAAAGGACTGACGGCCGGAACCATTGGAAACTTTTTTACGGTCTGGCATAAAACAGAAAGGCGCATCCAGCCGCTATGGTTGGATGCGCCTTTCTGCCGCGCTCTGACGCGCAGTTTTCACTGAGATTCCCTCAGGTGGGCCTGCACCGCTTCTCGAAATTTTTGATGGTATTCCACCGCCAGCCGGAACCGCTTTCCGTCCTTGCAGGTG
>DAWDUP010000213.1:0-1200 GCA_052346825.1 Candidatus Fimivicinus sp.
CTCAGTTGGTAGAGCAGCTGACTCTTAATCAGCGGGTCCCGGGTTCGAGTCCCTGTTGGTGCACCAAAAACCGTCTCTTCGGAGGCGGTTTTTTAAAAGCCGCGCCAAAACGGCTTATCTGCTCAGAAGATTCCAGAAAGGACATAAGCCGCCTGGAAACCCAAAAACACCGTGAGTTGCAGCTCACGGTGTTTTTGGGTATTACTGCTTTTTTTGATTGTGCTTTGTTGAAATCATCAAAATTTTCCTGGAAATAATATTCGCCAAAATTCCACTCAGAACATCGAGCAAAAAGGACACGCAGCCACCTCCCTCCGGCTCCAGTTTGAAAGGGCAGCGTGTCCAGAGTATCACTTTAAGGAAAAGATTGTCAATATGTAGCTCAACAGAAGTCCCTGCACTATATGAAGGCAAAGAAAAATGATTCGATTCTCTAATTCTCTGCCAGATTAAGGAAGAGAGCTTAATGCAAAAAAGGTTATCCACCTGGATTGCCTTTTTTATTGTCTACAATAAAAAAACATGCGATTAACCCTTTTTCCCGCGAGTTTTTTATCATCCACGCCTACCGCGAAATTTTCGCGACAGGCGTTCTTCATTTTAGTTAGCCGTTTTGAAGCAGAGCGCCAGAGGGAATGGCACAGACCGGGCGGGCTACTCACCCAAAACGATGGAGGTATCTAACGTAGGGTCAAAGCCTGTTTCTTCGTTGACAAAGGCACGGCGATTCAAAGAAAAGTTCGCGGGAAGATGCTTAGGAGGATATCCGGTGATTTCTTTAAAAACACGGTTGAAGTTGCGCAAGGTGTTGAAGCCGCAGCGCGCCATTAAATCGGCCATGGTGATGTCCTCCAGCTGCCCAAGCAGTTCTATAGCGCGATCTACCCGGAGGACGTTCATATAACGGGAAAAAGTAAGGCCAGTCATACGCTTGAAGTAACGGGAAAAGTAAGCTTCGGACATGTTCATAAACGAGGCAGCGTCCTCAAAACTGTATTCGTCACAATGCTGATCCAATAAAACAAGGAGCTGCTTGTAGTGTGTGTGCGTTGGCTGCGCGGTGCGTGCATCAATCGCCAGTTCTTCCCCGCGAAAGATATCCGAAAGCAGGGAAGTGATGAGGGCGTTCATTTTTTCGGCGTAAAAAAGCTGCTTTTTCTGGTATTCCGCATTCAGCTCGTTCATACGCTCACAGGCGTT
>DAWDUP010000213.1:1210-2584 GCA_052346825.1 Candidatus Fimivicinus sp.
TGGGCTTTTTCAGATAACAGGGCGAGTGAAGTAGATTGCCAAATTGTGCGACTGCGATGCGGCTGTCAACCGTGCCGCGAATATTGTGGACACGTTCCCCGCAGAAAAAAGCGCAGTCGCCCTGGTGCAGAGTGTAGAAGATTCCGTCCAGCATGATCTCGGCGGCTCCTTCCTGACAGACCACCAGCTCATTTTCAAAATGCCAATGGGCCATGTTGCGCAGGTTTTCGTAGCGATGCACCCATACTTGCACGTCCTTGTCAAAAATACGCCGTTCCTGTTTCGCCATTTTGCACATCTCCTCTGTTGATATTATGGCGGATTTGCGCGGCAATGTCAATAAATGTCTATAAAGAGGTAAGTGAATTCTTTCAATAAAAGAGCAAAGTGTATATATTAAATAAAGGAAAGGTAGTGCTTTTTGTTGACAAAGACGAGACGCGTGAAGCGAAAAGCTTTATTTGTTGTTGAGATAGGAGGTATGAATATACGCTTTTAGTCCGATGATGGGAGTGATGCCACAGGACAGCTGGCGCTGCTCTCCATTGAAAATCCGTTAAGAACGAGGAGGAATAAGTAGATATGGGGAAATTCACCAACAAAACAGTAGATGGAGCAAAACGGTTGTTTGCGCTTCTGGTGGTGCTGATTTTGCTCTTCAGTTTTCTTGCACATATGTTTGCAACCAATTTTGGGCGCGTAAAGATTGAGCAGATCAACATTGATGCGCGCGGGGCTCTGTTAGATGGAGAACTGTACTATCCTGTGGGGACAAGTGACGAAAGTAGCCTGCCGGCGGTTATCGTTACGCATGGAGCAGGCTGCACACACAAGGGAATGAACAGCTACTGCATAGAGCTGGCGCGGCGAGGCTTTGTGGTATTTGCTTTCAGCGCCAACGGCTCGGGCATTAGCGAATTTCCCAAGCGCGATGAGATTGGTGCGGGTGAGCAGGACTACAACGCGCGGAATACGCCGGGCGGTCTGCATGATGCGCTGGAGTTTGTGCGTACGCTGAAATTTGTCGACCAGACCCGTGTCGGCATGATGGGCCATTCCCAAGGCTCGAGAAGAACCTCTTACGCGGCGTCCCTCGACGTGGGCTATTATACGCTGAACGACATTTTGATCAATGTGCTATATGAGGAATTCGGCCAGAAATTTACCGAGGATGAGATCACGCAGGATGCTGTCGCATTGGCTGAGGAGCGTCTAAACGAAGCTCAGCTTGCGCATTTTAATGACATCAGAGCAGAGAAGACAGCACATTTTGACACCAGATTGAAGGCCGCACTTGTCGTAGGCGGCGACGCACCGCAGGTTTCGCCCATGCAGACGGTGGTTGTGGGCGGATTCGAGGTGCGGAGGAATGCA
>DAWDUP010000214.1:0-2571 GCA_052346825.1 Candidatus Fimivicinus sp.
TTCGCTTTGGTTCTCCGCTAAATAACCTCACGAATCTCTAAGAAATTAAAGATTTCTAGTGTTTCGGAGAACATTGATTTAGTCAAATTGGGCTTCGCCCGGCGGATATTTCCGCCCATCATGCCGCTGGCTCGGTGAATTTGACGTTAAACAACCTCACCAAACACATAAAATGAAAGAGTAAGAAGGAAGATGCGCTGAATATGAAGCGTCAAAAACGAGCGGCGGCCATTCATGATATTTCCTGCTTTGGGAAATGCTCCCTGACTGTGGCCCTGCCAATCCTGTCCGCGGCAGGCATTGAAACTGCCGTGATCCCTACCGCGGTGCTCTCCACCCATACCGGCGGATTTACAGACTTTACTTACCGTGATCTCACAGCCGATATGCGCCCGATCATGGCGCACTGGAAAAGCTTGAAGCTCGATTTTGACGCGGTTTACAGCGGCTATCTCGGCTCCTTTGAGCAGGTTTCGATCGTCAAAGACTTTATTGAGATGTTTCGCTCGGACGAAACGCTGGTGCTTGTCGACCCCGCCATGGCAGATGGCGGACAGCTTTATAAGACCTTTGAGCCTCCCTTTGTGGAGGAGATGAAGGGCCTGTGTGCGCACGCGGACCTGATTGTCCCTAATATCACGGAGGCCGCTATGCTCACAGGGGAAACCTACCGCGACGGTCCCTATGAAAAGGCCTATATAGAGCGCCTTTTGCGCGGGCTTTTATCGCTCGGCGCACGGCAGGCGGTGCTCACAGGCGTCTGGTTTGACGAAAGGCAATATGGCGCGGCGAGCCTTGGCTGCAGCGACAGCGCGCCGCACTATGTATTCTCTCCAAGAGTCGACGGGTTTTACCACGGGACTGGAGACATCTTTGCCAGCGCGCTGCTGGCGGCTCGAATGAATGGCCGCTCCTTGGAGGATTCCGCGCGCATCGCAGTCGATTTAACCTGCGGCAGCATCTTGCGTACGAAGGCGGCGGGGACGGATTTACGTTTTGGCGTCAATTTTGAAGAGGGTCTGCCCGCTTTTATCCACGCGCTGGGCCTGTAGCAAGCGGTCAAAAAATATGCACATAGAAACAGTTGGAAGGAAATGGAAAAAGATGGCCTCCTTGAATATTGTTCTCGTTGAGCCGGAGATCCCACAGAACACCGGCAATGTCGCGCGTACCTGCGCGGCGACCGGGGCGCGCCTGCATCTGGTTGGCCCGATGGGCTTCACCATTGATGACAGAAAGCTTAAACGCGCCGGGCTCGATTACTGGCACCTTTTGGATATCACCTATTATGACAGCCTAGAAGGTTTTTTTCAAAAAAACAACGGCCCCTTTTATTATTTTTCCACAAAGGCAAAAAACCGTTACAGCGACATAAGCTATCCGGACGGTGCATACCTTGTCTTCGGCAAGGAGACGAAGGGGCTGCCGGAATCACTCCTGCACGAGCATCCGGAAGCCTGCGTGCGTCTGCCCATGCGCAGGGGCCTGCGCAGCCTGAATCTCTCGAATTCTGTAGCAATCGGCGTTTATGAGGCGCTGCGGCAATGGAATTTCCCGGATCTGCAATGGCAAGGGCAATTGACGCAGTATCATTGGGAACACTAAACCGGACCACAATCAAATGCTACGCTCAAACAGAAAGGACAAGGACCGAAATGGACAAAATCCGCATCATCACCGATACGAGCAGCGATCTTTCCGTAGAGGACGCAGAGCGCTATGACATTGAGCTTTTGCCAGTCATCTTTCAGATCGACGGCAAGCCCTGCTATGAAGGCATTGATTTCACCAATGCAGAATTTTATGATATGATGCCGGAGCACGAGAAAATCACAGCTGTGCAGATTCCCGCCGCCGTTTACCTCGACCGCTACGAAAAGGCGCGCAGGCATGGCTATACGGACGTGATCACCGTTACGGCGGGCAGCACGTTTATGACCACCTATCAGGCCGCAAGCATCGCCCGCTCGCTCTTTTTTGAGCAGCATCCGGATGCCCGGCTTCGCATCCATGTCATTGATTCCAAGACGTATTCCGTCGCCTTTGGCGTGGCGCTGCTACAGGCGGCCCAGAAAGTGGAGGAAGGCGCATCCTGTGCGGATGTTCTCGCCTTTTTGACGGATTGGTTCGGCCAGATCGAGCTCTATATTACCTCGTTCAGTATGCGTTACGTCCCTGTCAATGGCGCCTTTGAGCTGATGCGCTCCATCGCCATCGAAATTACGCGGGCATTTCCTATCATCCGCGTTTCTCAGGGTGAAATGGAGCCGCTGGAGGGGACATACGGCGTGCAGGAGACCTTTACAAAATTTGTGGAATATTGCCGCCAGGCAATTTTTGAAACGCATTCTCCCTATTATATCACTTATGCGAAACGGGAAAACGAAGCCAAAGAGGCCGCTGAAACGCTGGAGGCGGCCTTGGGCTATCCACCGGAGATGCTCTGTCAAATGGGCGCTTCAACGGTGTATGGAAACGGCCGGGCGGCGGTGGCTGTGGTGTTCAAAGGGAAAAAGGCGGGATAAATCCCGCCTTTTCCTGCAGTTTGAAAACGCAAATCGACATTCCTTC
>DAWDUP010000215.1:0-371 GCA_052346825.1 Candidatus Fimivicinus sp.
CGAGATGAGGTACCACTCGGAGTGCGGCAAAGGCTTGCCGTAGATCTGCAGGCTATTTCCGCCCGTGTCGAGCGTTACGGTGTAATCCTTCTGTTCTTCCAGCGCCGCGTCAAGCCCCTCAAGCGGACCGCCTGCCGCGGAAGAGGCAGGCAGCGCGCTGAAATATCCAACCAGCTCCGTATTGGAGTTGGCGATCACAAGGCTGCCGTCCGAGCGGATGATATGGCAATAGATCAGAGCATCCTGATTTTCTGAAAAAAGAAAATCGCTGATATATTCCAGGGGCACCGCCGCGACCAAACCGGTGCAGGCTTCGCCGTCCTGCATCGGATAATCCGCGTCGATCCCGAACAGCACAACTTCGTTGCCGG
>DAWDUP010000215.1:453-1060 GCA_052346825.1 Candidatus Fimivicinus sp.
TGCTCGCCCCGCCTTAACGCGTCCACGAAGGGCGGCGGGTTGACCGGCTGGAATGCTTCCCCGCAGAGCGTTTCAAATCTGCCGTCTGAGGTACAGAGAGCCAGATATTCGAAACCGCGCACCTGCGCCCTGTAAACGAGATCTGCATACATGGCTTCCTTGTCGGCGCTCTTCGACGGGACCACGGACACGATGCCTTCGACCTGCTCAAACCGCAGTTCGATGATGTTCTCAAAGTGCCGGGCCATCTGTTCGCTCATCCCGGACATATAGATCTCGCCGACTTCATGGATGGTCTTTGTGCTTTTCCGGCTCATATAGACACCCAGCATGGCAAAAACACCCATGCTGAAGACAAGAAGGCCGACGAAGCTGTATATCAGAAACCGCGTAGTATTCTTTTTTGCCAAGCTGCTGTCCATCTGCGGCTATCCCTCCCTGCACGTCTTGTAGGCTTCAACTGCACGGATGATCTGATGATAGTCGTCAGAGAGCTGCGGCATTCCGGCGGCTGCATTTTCAAAATCTCCGGCCTTAAACGCTTCTGTCATTCGGCTGCTGCTTTCGTACAGCCTGGTGAAAGAAAGATTCCGGCAGATCCCTTTGA
>DAWDUP010000215.1:1070-2557 GCA_052346825.1 Candidatus Fimivicinus sp.
CCCGTGACCGCACCGGACCGGCCCCGCCCCGCCCGCCCATGGACACAGCGCAATGCTTCTTCGTAATTCCGGTTTTGCAGGGCCGTTTCCAGAGAGCTGAAGCTTTTGTCGTCTAAAAATTTGAGAACGAATTTCTGGACGGTCTGCTCACGCTGCAGCCTGCTCAGCACTTCCTTGTAATCTCCGCCGAATTCCGCATAGCAATCTCTTAACTCCATATCTCGACATCCTTGCCTTTGCCGGTATTTTCCGTTTGCGTGCTCACAAAGCCGGCGATGGCTTTGTTCTTACTCTTTTTTGCCTGATACATAAGCCTGTCGGCTGTTTCGAACAGCTCTGTTGTTTTTCCCACGCCGTATGCCCCGCCGAGGCTTACGGAAACATGAAGCCCGGGGTGCTCGGCTACCGTCAGCCTGGCAACGGCGGCCCGGATCTCTTCCAGCTTTTTCCGGAAAACATCCCCGGGGAGCCGGTGGAAAATGATTACGAATTCATCGCCGCCATAGCGGATCACGGCGTCCGTTTTCCGCACGCACGATGAGACCGTTTTGGCAATGCGGCGCAGGACGATATCTCCCGCGTGATGCCCGTAACGGTCGTTGATGTGTTTGAAAGAATCGACGTCGATGACGACAACGGCCTCGATGTCGTCAGAATCCCGAAACTGTTCGTCATAATAGCGGCGGTTGTAAACTTCGGTCAGCGAATCGGTATATAACAGCTGAAGCGTCTCCGATGACGGCGGCACCAGAGAGACGCTGTGCTCCCGTGCGAATAAATTGTCATAGTCTATCCGGCCTTTCGTGTCCCGCCTGTGCCTGGCATTCCGCTCAAGCGCCGCTTGTCCCAATTCGCTTTCAAGCGTGTCGGAAATTTCCAGCAGGCACTGCAAAAGGGTGGGGTTAAACGCTCCGCAGCGGCCCTCGAAAATCATCTCCAGCGCTTTGCTGTGGGAGTACGCTTTTTTATAACAGCGTTCACTGGTCAGAGCGTCATAGACGTCTGCCAGGGCAACCACCTGGGCGGCAATGGGGATTTCATCTCCCTTCAGGCCGTCCGGGTAACCGTTGCCGTCGTATCGTTCGTGGTGCCAGCGGCAGATATCGGAAGCTACTTTGACAAGCGGCGCCTCCTGCTGGTCAAGCGGCAGTTCCGACAGCATTTTTGCGCCGATCAGCGAATGCCCCTTTATGATTTCGAACTCCTCGGCAGTAAGGCGTCCGGGCTTGTTCAATATGTCCCCTGAAATAGAGATTTTTCCGATGTCATGAAGCGATGACGCGGTACTGATCAAATTGATATCGGTTTGAGAGAGAGGATACCGGTCCGTATGCCGAAGAAGCTCCTTCAATAAAAGCTCTGTGATGGTTTTGATGTGCAAAACATGCAGGCCGCTTTCGCCATTGCGGAATTCTACGATGTGAGAGAGGATCGAGATCATGAGGTCGTTGTTTTTCTCCTGCTCGTAAAATTGTTCGGCGATGATA
>DAWDUP010000216.1:0-2515 GCA_052346825.1 Candidatus Fimivicinus sp.
CTCAGCACCGCACATAATACACCGAGCAACACAACTTTCGTCACGCCGAACGCCGTCATCTCCGGCACGCCGGAGAGGGCGCATTCCGTTGGTGCGATTCCAAATAAGGAGGAAATCCGATCCCCAATCACGGCGGCGATCACGCACGGCACGATTGCAGAATAATACATCACGCCTACGCTGATGACCTCCATGGAAAAAATCGCAGAGGTTACCGGCGTGCCGAACAGGGCGGAAAATGCCGCGCTCATGCCGCACATCGTCAAAATCCGCGCATCCTTTTCATCCAGATGCAGGATCCTACCGAATTTAGCCGCAAGGCTGCCGCCAAGCTGCAGCGCTGCCCCTTCTCTGCCGGCGGAACCACCAAAGAGATGGGTTAAAAATGTTGTGGCGAAAATCAGCGGGGCCGTCTTGAAGGAGAGCTTTTCATTCGCGCGCACAGCGATCAAAACGAAATTGGTGCCGCGGTCATTATTGATGCCGCTCCATTGATACAGCGCCGTAATCACCACACCGCCCGCCGGCAGCAGCCAGACGAGCCATGGATGCTCCTGCCGCAATTGCAGCGCGCCATTTAAACAAAAGTGGAAGGCCGTCCCAATCAATCCGATAACAATGCCGGAAACCAACGCGAGCGCTGACCACTTCAAAAAGGCAAGGAGGTTTTTGACCGCCTCCTTACCGGGAAATTTTTCTTTTTGGATCTCCATTCTGACGACCGTCCCTCTCTCGGCCACGAGAAGCTTTCAGGCGGCCCTGCGATTGCCGGTCATCACAAATTCCGCTTAGGAGGAAGCGAATCCCCCAAACTTCTCTGCCCCTCAAAAATTGCAGTCTACAGGCAGCCGCACCACCTGTACCTTATATTTTAGTATATCATATTCGAGTATCTTTGCGCAAATTTTATGCGCTTTCTCTCGCACATGGAAAAACGGCGGGACGAAATTGCCCCGCCGTACAAAGATCAGTGAATGACTTGATCTATTGTGCTTATTCGTATGTAACATTCGTATTTTCAAACGTGCTGTTCTTCCGCTCGGAAATGAATTTATCATTGTAGAAATTACTTCGTTCCGTCAATTCCTGATTCACCTTTTCCAGGCCGTCCCGTTCCACCAGCGTTGGTACGCCGGAGAACAGATTCGTCCCCAACGCCAGCCTTTCGCCGTTGATCTGCACACCCAAGCTGGCTAAAATAGTCGGATAAAAGTCAAATGGAGCAAATTCACGCGCAAACGGCTTCTTTGCCTCCACCGGCGCATTCAAGAACAGATTGAAGACCGCGCGCCGGTAACCCTTATCGACATTGCGGAAGAATTTCTGGTCCATGCTCCAGTGGTCACCCGTAAGGACAATCGTCGTATTTTTATAAAAGTCCTGCTGCTGGATCCAGCGGACAAATTTAACAGTTTCGGCTGTCGAATACGAAATCACGTTGGCATATTGATTGCCATGTTTGTTCTTGACATGGGAGCTCAAGTAGCCGTCCGGGAAATGGGTATCGGCCGTTTCCATATCGAAATAGAAGGGCTTTCCGGTCTTTGAAAGGCGTGTCAGCTCGTCCTTGGCAAATTCATAGAGCTTATCGTCCTCATAGCCCCACCATACCTTATAATCGTTCGGAATCAGGCCCTTTGCCTTGACCGCCTTATAATCCATAAGGTTGAAATCACCGTGATTCTGGAAGAATGCCGTAAGCCCGCCGAAATCGGAATCCGCGCCGAACATGATCGTCTGCTCATAGCCCTGCGCTTTCAGGATATCGCCAATCGCAACGGCGCCCGGCAGGAACTTTCCGGACTTGCCGTAAGAATTTCCATTCATCGGAATCTTCAGAGGAAGGCCCATTTCCATATTCACCATGCTGGCCACCGACCAGCTGGAGCCCACCGTCTGATTCGGCCCACCAAACTTGTCCTTATGATGGGAAAAGCTGACGCCCTCCTTTGCAAGCTCCGTCAGCTCCGGCATCAGGTTCGTCTTCATGTAGCCGCCCTGTTCCCTTGACAGATAAGTGGTTTCGACCGACTCGAGATAAATATGAATCAGGTTGCGTTTATCCTTTGGAAAAACCATCTTGACATCACGGGGACTCACATAATTGTCCTTGATATAGCTGGAATCAGAAACGTAAGCATGATAAACGTCCATCAGCTGGAATTTTTCAAACCCATATGCAACACCGCCGCACAAAACCGCAACCGATATTACAATGCTGACGACCAGACGCGCAATCCGTCCAAAGATAACATGCACCTGCTGGCCGCGGCGGCAAAGCAGCCGATAGGCGGAGCACACAAAAATGCTAAACAGCATCGTCAGCACCGCTGTCTCAAACACAGGGCCTTCAAAGGCCGTCACCATGACATCCGAGCTGGTGCCGACAATTGGGGATTTTAAATTGACCAGGAACTGATCGGGGGTAATATCGCCAAACGTCCGCTTTCCCCAGATCGTCGCTGTAAACGCTGCGGCACCAAGCGCAAACAGGAGAATGGATACAACCCTCCCT
>DAWDUP010000217.1:0-1464 GCA_052346825.1 Candidatus Fimivicinus sp.
CATGGGAAGGTTCGTTTTTGCCCTTCGGTCAAAAATCCCCTCACGAGCCACGCAGTCAGATTCTGCGGGTGCTGCCTCGGCCTCCCGGCAGCGCCCAGCGGCGCATAAAGATGCCGGTTCCAAAATCGATCAAAGATGATCTTTAAAAATAAAAAATTGAAAGGAGTATTAAAATGCCAGAATACAGATATGATACACAATTATTGATAGAGGGTAAAAATCTTGATGAAGATGCTATCAATGCATATTTTATAAATCATTTTAAGGGAGATTGTTTATTGGCAGTTGGAGATGAGAAACTCATTAAAATACATTACCACACAAATGAACCGTGGAAAGTATTAGAATATTGCGCTTCTTTAGGCGAAATTTATGATATTGTGGTTGAAGACATGGAACGCCAGTCTAAAGGACTGCAAGGTTAAAAAATTCGGCCATGGGAGTGATCAAATTTTTCAATTTTCCCTCTTGCCATCGGCCCCCGAATGTGCTATATTAAAACAAATTCATAACGCTGTGATGAAGAGAGTAAGCGGCTTCTGATTACGCTCTGCGGCCAGAGAGGGCGAGCCTTGGCTGAAAGCGCGCCCGCGCGGAAAAGCTGCTGAAGTTCACTTCGGAGCGGTGCGGCTGAAGCGAAAAGTGGTAGGCCGCAACGGTTCGCCCCCGTTATGCGGCGCAGGAGTGTTTGCTTCTTTGCAAAAATCAGGGTGGTACCGCGGAGGAAGAATGCCTTCGTCCCTATTCGTAGGGGCGAGGGCTTTTTGTTTTCCAGTAAAGTAAAATTCGCCCGCCGCAAATTGAGAAGAAAGCAGAGCAGTCTGAGAGTATATTTTGAAAGGGAGTATGCAGGATGAGAGAGCAGCTCGAATCGATCCGGGAAGCGGCCAGGCAGGAGCTTGCAGAAATTGAATCGCGCGCAGGGCTCGACGCCGCCCGTGTGCGTTTCCTGGGCAAAAAGGGCGAGTTGACCGCCGTGCTCAAGCAGATGGGAAAGCTGACGGCCGAGGAGCGCCCGGTGATCGGCCAGCTTGCCAATGAGGTGCGCGCTTATATCGAGCAGATCGTGGAGAAGCGCGAAAAGGAGCTGAAAGCGGAGGAGACCGCCAGGCGCTTGGAGAGCGAGCGCATCGACGTGACCATGCCCGGCAAATGCCGCCCGCTCGGCCACAAGCACCCGCTGTCCATTGTGCTCGACGAGGTGAAGGAAATTTTCCTGGGCATGGGCTTCGAGGTGGCGACCGGCCCGGAGATCGAATGGGATTACTATAATTTCGAGGCGCTCAATATGCCGCCGGACCATCCCGCACGCGACACGCAGGATACCTTCTATATCACGGAAAAAATGCTCCTACGCACGCAGACCTCTCCTGTGCAGATCCGCGTGATGGAGCAGCAGAAGCCGCCCATCCGCATCATCGCGCCCGGCAGGGTGTACCGTTCCGACGCGGTGGATGCGACGCA
>DAWDUP010000217.1:1474-2450 GCA_052346825.1 Candidatus Fimivicinus sp.
CTGTTCCATCAGATCGAGGGGCTTGTCGTCGATCGTGATATCACTATGGGCGACCTGAAGGGGACGCTGGAAGCCTTTGCCAAGCGGCTCTATGGCGACGAAACGCGCATCCGCCTGCGCCCGCACCACTTCCCGTTTACGGAGCCTTCCTGCGAGATCGACGTATCCTGCTTCCGCTGTGGCGGCAAGGGCTGCCCGATGTGCAAGGGTGAGGGCTGGATCGAGATCCTCGGCGGCGGCATGGTGCATCCGAAGGTGCTGCAAAACGGGGGCATCGACCCGGAGCAGTACAGCGGCTTTGCTTTCGGCGTAGGTCTGGAGCGGCTCGTGATGTTCCGCTTCAATATCGACGATATGCGATTGCTGTTTGAAAACGATATGCGTTTTCTCAGCCAGTTTTAACCGAAGGAGGGTTATCAAATGGATTTATCAAAGAAATGGCTGCTCGATTATGTTGATTTAAACGTTGACGATAAAACCTTCAGCGATGAAATGACCCTCTCCGGCTCCAAGGTGGAGGGGTATGAAAAGGAGGGCTCGGACCTTGAAAACATCGTGGTCGGCAAGCTCCTGTCTCTTGAAAAGCACCCGGATTCCGACCACCTCTGGATCTGCCAGGTGGACGCGGGGCAGGGGGAGCCGCTCCAGATCGTCACCGGCGCGCAGAATCTAAAGGAAGGGGATTTTGTTCCCGTTGCGCTGGATCATTCCACCGTCCACGGCGGCAAGCAGATCAAAAAGGGCAAGCTGCGCGGCGTGCCGAGCAACGGCATGCTCTGCTCCCTGGGTGAGCTGGGGCTGACCACGCATGATTTCCCCTATGCAATTGAAGACGGCATTTTTGTTTTGGGCGACGACTGCGATTTGACGCCCGGAGCGGATATCCATGACGCGATTGGCCTGAACGATACCGTCACGGAGTTTGAAATCACCTCCAACCGGCCGGACTGCCTGTCTGTTCTGGGCCTTGCGCGCG
>DAWDUP010000218.1:0-1884 GCA_052346825.1 Candidatus Fimivicinus sp.
GTTTTGCACCGCACTTCGGCAGCGGCAAGATCAAACCATAATCGAACCCGTTTGGCGAACCTTCCCAAACGCAACACCTTACGGCGTTTCAAACACATGGGAAGGTTCGTTTTTGCCCTACGGACAAAAATTCCCTCACGAGCCACGCAGATAGCTGCTGCGGGCGCTGCCTCGGCCTCCTAACGGCTCCCAGCGGCGCATAAAAATACGGTTACGAAATCGATCAGAAACCATGCTTTTTTGTGCACTTCTTCTTTTAGACTTTATCGACAAGCTGAAGCGCTTCTCTCTTTCAATTTGACACATACATTTTATTTGATCCAAACCGATTAATTCCACTTCTACCGGCCCAATTAATATTTAATTAGATAGTTCTCCAGCTCCCACTGAGAAATCTTCGTGCGATAGTCGTCCCACTCGGCCTTCTTTGCCTCCAGATACTTGGTGTACACATGCTCGCCGAGCGCACCCATGATGAAGGGCTCGCCCTCGAAGGCGGCGACCGCCTCTTCCAGGCTGCCGGGCAGCATTTCAATCCCGGCGGCTTTGCGCTCCTCCTCGGTCATGTGAAAGATATTGGAGTCCGTTGATGGCGGCGGAGTCATGCCCTTTTCAATCCCATCGAGGCCGGCCATCAGGCACAGCGCCATCTCAAGATAGGGATTACAGGCCGGATCGGCGCTGCGCAGCTCGATGCGGGTACCTGCGCCGCGCGCCGCCGGAACGCGGATCAGCGGGCTGCGGTTTTTCGCAGACCAGGCGATATAAACGGGCGCTTCATAGCCCGGGACGAGACGCTTATAGGAATTGACCAGCGGGTTCGTAACCGCAGTCATGCTCTTGATGTGCGCCATGATACCGGCGATAAACTGATAAGCGGTAGCGCTCAGGTTATTGGCATCGGTTTCATCATAGAAGGCGTTTTTGCCATCCTTAAACAGGGACATATTGGTATGCATGCCGGAGCCGCTGATGCCGAAAATCGGTTTGGGCATGAAGGTGGCATGCAGGCCGTGCTGCTGCGCATAGGTTTTGACGACATATTTAAAGGTCATCACGTTATCTGCGGTAGGAAGGACCTCGTCATATTTGAAATCAATCTCATGCTGGCCTTCCGCGACCTCATGATGGGAAGCTTCGATTTCAAATCCCATCTCCTCAAGCGCCAGGCAGATATCCCGGCGACAATTTTCGCCGAGGTCCACCGGGCCGAGGTCGAAATAGCCGCCTTCGTCGTTCGTTCTCGTGGTGGGCTTACCATCCTCGTCAACATGGAAGAGGAAAAACTCGCACTCCGGACCCACATTGAAGGAATAGCCCATGCTGGCAGCCTTCTGAATTGCCTTTTTCAGGATATAGCGCGGATCTCCCTCAAACGGCCTGCCATCCGGACGGTAAACATCGCAAATCAAGCGTGCGACTTTGCCGAACTGCGGTCGCCATGGAAAAATGACGAAGGAATCATAGTCCGGGCGCAGATACATGTCAGACTCTTCAATTCTCACGAAGCCCTCAATAGAGGAGCCATCGAACATGCACTCATTGTCGAGCGCCTTTTCGAGCTGGCTGACGGTAATGGCCACATTTTTCAGCTGGCCAAGGATATCTGTAAACTGCAGGCGGACAAATTTTACGTCCTGTTCTTTCGCGATGCGGAGGATGTCTTCTTTTGTGTACTTTCCCATGACAATGCCCCTTTTCTAAAAATAATTGAAAAAAGAGCAAAGACGTCCCACCTGGAGCGTCTTTGCTCTAATTGCTTTTCCTATTATAGGCGAGTGGGTGTTCTCTGTCAATCAAAAAATCCTATCTTTTGATTCACTTTAATTTTTTCAGCAGGGGCAACAATCTTCTTACGGGTTTTTGCGCAAAAATTTGTTTATT
>DAWDUP010000218.1:1894-2381 GCA_052346825.1 Candidatus Fimivicinus sp.
ATTCCCACAGTAACGCTACTCCTTCTCCTCTTTTTCCGGCTTCTCCTGCACTACGCGGATCTCCATCACGCGCCGCCCGTCCGTTTTGGTAACCGTCACATGCAGGCGGTCGTAAGTAAATCGGTCGCCTTCCATGGGGATACGCCCGAGCTCCTCCATCACCCAGCCGCTGACGCTAACATAATCGCGCTCTTCGTCGATGGAAAATAGCTCGAACATTTCCTCCAGATTCGCGCTGCAAGAAATCGTGTAGCTCCCATCCGCATTGAGGCGAAATTCTTCGCTGACCTCATCATGCTCATCCCAGATTTCACCCACTAGCTCTTCGAGAACATCCTCGAGCGTGACGATGCCTACCGTCCCGCCGAATTCGTCCACAACCACTGCCATATGGGTCGCGGCGTGCTGCATCTGATTAAGCAGGCGGGAAATCGGCATATTTTCCGGCACCCAGATAACCTCCTGCATCATCTCGCAGATTGGATGT
>DAWDUP010000219.1:0-2378 GCA_052346825.1 Candidatus Fimivicinus sp.
TTGCAGAAAAATTTTTCTGTAATGGCTGCCTGTGCGTTTGTATGCAAAAGTTACACACAAAAATTTTATAAATTACTGCTCAACAGCATAGACGCTGACCTTTTTGCGATCTCTGCCCATGCGCTCAAACTTCACTTTGCCGTCAATCAGGGCAAACAGCGTATCATCCGAACCACGGCCAACGTTGTTGCCGGGGTGGATGTGCGTGCCGCGCTGCTTGACGAGGATGTTGCCCGCAAGGACAAACTGGCCGTCCGCCCGCTTCGCGCCAAGGCGCTTGGACTCGGAATCACGGCCGTTACGGGTGGAGCCCATTCCCTTTTTATGTGCGAACAGCTGCAGGTTTATTTTAAGCATTTCGTACACCTCCGTATTTCACTTTGACATTTTTCGGGTAATCCTCCGACAGGGAGACCATGTGCAGCTCAAACCCTTTTAACAGTGTCTGTGCACGCTGCGCCTCATCCTGAGAGAGCAGCAGCCGCATATGGCCGTCGTCCACCTCCACGTGCGTCTGAATGCGCATGACATCCGTGATGGTATTCGCCGTCATATAGGCTGCAGAGGAAACCGACGCGCAGAGGAGATCCTCCCCCTCCTCGCCCCGGCCGGCGTGGCCGTCGAGCGAAAAGCCCGCGAGAAGCCCTGCCTGGGAGTAAAACTGCACCGTAATCATCGCTTACGCGTTGATGGCGGCAATTTCAACCTTCGTATAGGGCTGCCTATGGCCCATCTTGCGCTTTTCGTTCTTCTTCGGCTTATAGGTGAACACGGTGATCTTCTTGGCCTTGCCATTCTTGATGGCCTTGGCGGTGACCGTCGCACCGTCCACATAGGGAGCACCAACCTTGATGCCGTCTTCCGCGCCGACTGCGACTACCTTGTCAAAGGTGATCTCGGCATCCGCTTCGACGTTGAGCTTCTCGATGAAAACAGTATCGCCCGCTTCCACCTTGTACTGCTTGCCGCCGGTTTCGATGATTGCGTACATAATTTACCTTCCTTTATTACGGTCTCGCTGCTCTCGGGCGGGAAACTCCGCTTTTGGGCATAAAAATGCCTGCCCAGAACACGCGGCATGTAGCATTATAGCACACGGCGCAAGGTGTGTCAATCTTTGGCGGGAAGTTTTCTTTGCCGCTTGACTGAATGAAAATTTTGTCATATAATAAATTTAGAACAAATGTTCTCATTCCGAAAGGTTGGTGATTATGGCAAGCGCTACATTTCGAAATGACCCCATGTTTTTGCGCAACCAGTTCGAGGGCGACGGCGTTTTTGAACTGCCGATCATCCGGCGGGAAAGCGTCGCGCTGGAGGAGATCGCCCTGACCGGCTATGACAAGCTCTCCAGCGGCGAGACGGATAAAATCGTCCATTTCTTTTTGGACGATTATAAATTTGAATCGAGCCGAGAATCGAGCAGTTGAAGCGCTTTCGCGCCGTTTTATCCCCGGATTACAGCCTGTATACGGAGATGCCCCTTGCGGTGCAGCTGTTCAACACCTTTCGGAGCCGCTGGTGCGGCGCATACCTGCAATCGAAAGGGATCTGCGTCATCCCAACGGTCGCCTGGGGGCAGCCCGCCTCCTTCTGGTTTTGCTTTGACGGAATCCCGCGCGGAAGCATCGTAGCCGTATCGACCGTTGGCGTGCGCAGCGAAAAGCCGCTTTTTATGCAGGGCTATCTGGAGATGATGCGCCGGATCATGCAAAGGCCGTCATTTGCTACGGCGAGCCCTTCCCGGAGATGACCGGCAAGATCATCCCAGTGGATTACGAGCGCACGAACCACTACAAAAAGTGCTTCTCCATAGCGGGCGAAACACCTTTTTTCGTGTGGAAAACCTATACCTTTGACGAGCCCGTTACGAAGGGCCGCGGCGGCGCGGGCGGGAAAATGCCGAAATTCCCGGGCTGGGATCCGGAAAAGCCACCCGGCAAGGATTACGAATGGCGCGGCAGGGGAACGCCGGCGTCGGGAAAAGGAAACTGGTATAATTCTAAAACAGATACATATTTTCATCCCGACTTAAAGCACCCTGATCCGCTACCGCCTCACTGGGATTACAATCCTCCTGGAAGTGGCAAAGGCTACCGTATCTTTGCGGACAACAGCTATGAGAAGAAAATCTTTGAACTATTATTACAAAACGGAGGGATGCTGCAATGATCGAAGAGAACGACTGGAGGATTACAGACCAAACGAAATACCTAATGCACGTCCCATTGAAAAAAGCAGTATACCGCAGGCCAAGCCCCACCTGGGATCACGACCACTGTGAATTCTGTTGGGCCACCTTCAGCGAATACGACGGCGACCTGCACGAGGGCTACTGCACGCTTGACGAAACCTACTGGATCTGCCCCGAATGCTTC
>DAWDUP010000220.1:0-2356 GCA_052346825.1 Candidatus Fimivicinus sp.
GCGGCATTGATTTTAATGCTGATAATCAATGACGGGATTTTGAAGAACCTGATCGCCCGGCCGCGGCCCTTCAACCGCTTCGATCCGGCCGATCCCACGGCATTTTCCATCTGGAAGGATTTTCCCTTTCCAAATATCGTTAGCAAGCCGTCGAGCTTTTCATTCCCATCCGGGCACACCTCATCTTCATTTGCAGCGGCTCTGCCCATGCTGAAAACGGATAAGAAAATCGGGATTCCAGCCTTGGTTTTGGCCTTTCTGATTGGGTTCTCCAGAATTTATGTGCATGTGCATTATCCTACGGATGTGATCGCTGGTGCGGTTGCGGGCCTGTTCTACGGCTGGATCGGCATTGTGCTGGTGCAGAAGCTGGAGCCGGTTATCAGGCGCTGGTGGGCGCAGCGCAAGGCGCAAAAATCAGCTTAAATGCAGATATATGGATGACGGAAAACACCGGAGACTTGTTCTCCGGTATTTTTTTGGTCAGAGGAGGAACAATTGTGAGGAGACGTGCATTGAATAAGGAAGAGAATGGATCACGGGGTTTTATGATGCACGGCCATCAATGAATCAGTCTTCGAGCAGTTTGCAATAAAAACAATGTGCGATATTCTCTATTTTTGTGAAAATAATGAGAAGGCGATGAAAGTATCGCTTTTTTAAGCTTCAATTCATTGGTATCTTTTTCTTAATTTAAGATAAAGATTCCCAAAATATGAATAATTTAAAATTGGTTCTTGCATTTCAGACGCAAATCGAGTAAAATAAATTGCAAGCCAAAGAGGGCTTTATGCCAGCTGTAGGGGGTACTGGCTTTTTTATGGAGGGAGGAGCTGCCGGTTTTCGCGGCAGACCGCTGGAAAAGCATGCATCCGCCCTTCGCGTAAGCTCTAAAATTTTGAGTTTGGAAGGATGATTTTCATGTACGTAGATGATGTTTTAGAAAAGGTACTCAAGCGTAACCATACGCAGCCGGAATTTTGCCAGGCGGTAACGGAGGTACTGGAATCGATCCGTCCGGTTGTGGAAAGCAATCCTTACTATGAAAAAACATCTTTGCTTGAGCGTATCGTCGAGCCGGAGCGCGCGACCGTCTTCCGCGTTTGCTGGATGGACGACAATAACAAGGTTCAGGTCAACCGGGGTTACCGTGTCCAGTTTAACAGCGCGATCGGCCCATACAAGGGCGGCCTGCGCTTCCATCCTTCCGTCAATATGAGTATTATTAAATTTCTCGGTTTTGAGCAGATTTTTAAAAATTCCCTGACGGGCCTGCCCATCGGCGGCGCAAAAGGTGGCTCGGATTTTGATCCGAAGGGCAAGAGCAATACAGAGGTTATGCGCTTCTGCCAGAGCTTTATGACATCCCTTTATCGCGTCATCGGCCCGAATACGGACGTTCCCGCCGGCGATATTGGTGTGGGTGGGCGCGAGATCGGCTATATGTTTGGCCAGTATAAGCGGATCACCGGCCAGTATGAGGGCGTTCTGACAGGCAAGGGCCTGAGCTTCGGCGGTTCGCTCGCGCGCACGGAGGCGACCGGCTATGGCCTGGTTTATATCGTGGAGGAAATGCTGCGCGCACATGGCAATGATATCGAGGGCAAGACCATCACAGTTTCCGGCTCTGGCAACGTGGCGATCTATGCCATTGAAAAGGCACAGGAGCTCGGCGCAAAGGTTGTGACAGCCAGCGATTCCAACGGCTGCGTCTACGATCCGGATGGGATCGACCTTGCGATCCTTAAGGAGATCAAAGAGGTTCGCCGTGGTCGGATCAGCGAATATGCCGCGCAGCGCCCCAATGCGAAATATTATGAAAACGGAAAGGTATGGGGTGTGCCATGCGACATCGCTCTGCCCTGTGCAACGCAGAACGAGCTTAACGCCGAGGATGCGCGCGAGCTGGTCAAAAACGGCTGTATTGCGATTGGCGAGGGCGCCAATATGCCCTCTACGCACGATGCGATTCAGGTATTTCTGCAAAACGGAATCCTGTTTGCGCCGGGCAAGGCGGCGAATGCAGGCGGTGTAGCTACATCTGCGCTTGAAATGAGCCAGAACAGCGCGCGCCTGAGCTGGTCGTTCGATAAGGTGGATCAAAACCTGAAAAATATCATGATCAATATCTATACCAACATGTCTACTGCCGCAGAGGAATACGGCCATAAGGATAATTTCGTGGTCGGCGCAAATATCGCGGGTTTCCTGAAAGTTGCGGATGCGATGCTGGCGCAGGGCATTATTTAAACGGGAATTTTATGAAAAGGCTTGCCGTAAAAAGCGGCAGGCCCTTTTTGTTTCAATTGTGATAAGAATGTAAACAATTCTGATAATGATTGAAAAAAAAGCTTTC
>DAWDUP010000221.1:0-2347 GCA_052346825.1 Candidatus Fimivicinus sp.
GGCGGGCAGCGCAAATATCGGCAAGCGCTATGCAATGTTTGAGGCCATCCACGGCTCCGCACCCCGCATGATCCGCGAGGGCCGCGGCCAGTATGCAGATCCCTGCTCCATGCTGCGCGCAACCGTCATGCTTCTCTCCCACATCGGCCGCCAGGAAAAGGCCGACCTGCTTGAGCGCGCGCTCGATATCTGCATGCTGGAGGAGAAGAAACTGACCATCACGGGCCGCGATACGGGCTGCACCTGCAGCGCATTCGGCGATTATGTGATGGAGACCGTCCAAAAGCTGAGCAAATAAGGACTGAACAACTATGGCAAAAAGCGGAAATATTTCCATGTCCGTTATCAAGCGGCTCCCCCGTTATTACCGCTTCCTCGGAGAGCTGGAAAAGCACAACATCACCCGCATCTCCTCCCGCGAGCTCTCCCAGCGCATGGGGCTGACCGCGTCGCAGATCCGGCAGGATCTCAACTGCTTCGGCGGCTTCGGCCAGCAGGGCTACGGCTATAACGTTGAGCAGCTTTATAAGGAGATCGGGCGCATTCTCGGCGTGGACCGGGGGCTGAAAACGATCCTCATCGGCGCGGGTAATCTGGGCCGTGCGATTGCGACGCACATGTCCTTTGAGGCGCGCGGGTTTAACCTGATCGGCATCTTCGACAAAAACGAGGCCATGGCGGGCCAGCTCGTGCGCGGGCAGCCCGTGCGGCATATCAACGGGCTGGATGATTTTTGCCGGGATCAGCTGCCCGTAGTGGCTGTGCTGTGCATTTCGAGCGACAACGCGCCGGAGATCATCGCGCAGCTTGTCAAGCTCGGCATCAAGGGCTTCTGGAACTATACACATTTCGATATCGCGGCGCATTATCCGGATGTGGCGGTGGAAAATGTGCATTTGAGCGACAGTCTGATGACGCTGAGCTACCAGATGAGCACAAAATTTTAACGGCTGCATCAAAACAGGACGGGCTGCAATGCGAGATTGCAGCCCGTTTTTTTCGTATGTGCTTATGCCAATACCTCGGGGCGTTTGAGCATTTAAACGCCATCGCACATTCCCTGCGGCAGACGAATTCGGCCTCCCTCCCGCAGAAGATGAGCACCTACTCCAGACAGGAATAGGTGAATTCCTTTTCCCTTGCGGAGAGTCAAGCTTGCTATGTAAAGATTTTGATAGGATAGCCGCCCCTTTCGATCCGCAATGCTTGAAAGGATTTGCAGCATATGGTATCATATTTATGCTGCAATTGCCTTTTGGCATTGGCGGTGCTGGAAGTGGCTGTTTCTCTTGCTGTGAGGTGAGCCGCTTCCTTTCATTTTTTGAGGTCGTCGAATACCTTATCGATCCCTTTTCGAACAATATCGGAACGAGTGGTGTTGAGCGCCTGTGTACATTGATCGATTTTTTCGATTGTGCGGTCGTCAACACGAACACGCAGTGTTTTATCCTTGGGATTGTCTGAAGGCGGACGGCCCGTTTTTTTGGGAGCCATTTCTTCACCTCACTTTTTGCTACTACAAATATTATATAATTGTGGATACATAAAGTCAAGCGTTTTAGGATATATTTTTTCTCAAGAGGTGCGGCCGGAAAATTGGATAGTGTAGAAAATGAGTGCCTGGTTTCGCTGTACGCGCCGTCATTCTCTTTTCTTCTGAAAAGAGAACGAAGCAAGAGAAACAGCCGCGGGGAGTTCCCCGCGCCCCCATGCACGGCACTGCGGCAGCGGCGAGACTGAGACACGATCGAACCCGTTCGGCGAACCTTCCCAAACTCAGCCGCTCACGCGGCTTCAAACACATGGAAAGATTCGTTTTTGCCCCTTGGGCAAAAATCCCCTCACGAGCCACGCAGAAAGCTTCTGCGGCGCTGCCCTGGCCTTCAGAGAGCTTTTCACGCTGCAATTTATTTAAGTGGAACCGTAATTTTCTCACAGTGGCTCGTTGCGCAGTCGATCAAATATAACCACAAAACACTCCTCATGCCTTGCCTTCATCAGCGTAACCGCTGACGGAAGGCCAAGGCAGCATAGCACTTCGCCGACTGCGTGGCTCGTGAGGGAATTTTTAGCGGAAGGGCAGGCGTTGCTTTGCCTGCCCTCCCGTTAAAAACGAGCGCCCGAATTGTTTGAGCGCCGTGAGGCGGCGAGTTTTCGGGCGTCTCGCCGAACGGATTGGTTCGTGGCTCAATCTTCCCGCTGCCGCAGTGCCGTACATGGGGTCGAGGGGCTAGGCCCCCGCGCATTTCTTTTGGTTCGTTTTCTTTGTGTCGGGCAAAGAAAATGAACAAGCGTCAGCGATACCCTCTATCAAGGCTCAAGAATCACCAGGCCGCCCTGCGGTCAG
>DAWDUP010000222.1:0-1800 GCA_052346825.1 Candidatus Fimivicinus sp.
TGACGGTTGGCGCGATGAAGGGGATCACCGTCCCGGTGAAGAAGGGGACCGCCTCGTTGATAAAAATGGCAAGCTCGATGCTGCCCACAACGACGATGGGGATGGTGAGGGATTTGAAACAGATCGCAACGATGATGAAGATCGCCAGCGTGGAAAGGATGCTCGTGACGATGAAATCCTTATCTGCAATCGTTGTCAGATCCTTTGTCAGCGGGCCTTCACCTGTGATCATGCCGCCGCTGTCGTAAGATTTGACGATTGCCGTCATCTCATCGATCTGTGCGTTTTCTTCCTCAGTGGCCGCGCTGTATCTAGAATTGATCATGAGCAGCTGCTTGCCGTCCTTTTTGCAGATCTCCTTGATCTCATCCGGAATAAAGGAATCCTCAATCGCCGGGCCTAGGAATTTATTGTAGGAGAGGACGGTTTCGATCCCGTCCACCTGCTCCAGCTTTTCTGACATTTCGGTGAGCTTGCTGGCGGGCAGGTTATCGTCGACGATGACGAAGTGCGTCGTCGCCATATTGAACTCATCCTTCATCTTATTGAGCGATACGATGGAGGGAAGGTCCTGCGGAAGCCCGCGGTCGATGTTGTAATATTTTGCGACGTTGCTCTGGCCGATGCAGGCGGGGATGGCGATCACTAGCCCGATCACAATCAGCACCCGACGGTGCTTGAGGATAAAGGCGTTCATCCGGTCGAAGCTCGGGATCAGGCTCTTATGCGTGAAGCGATGGATCGGTTTATCGAACGCAAGGATCAGCGCGGGCAGGACGATGACAACCGTTACGACGCCGAGCACCACGCCCTTTGCCATCACGAGGCCGATGTCACGGCCGAGCGTCAGCCGCATGAAGCACAGCGCCAGGAAGCCGAAGATCGTTGTAAGCGAGCTGCCAGACAGGGAGAGAAAGGTTTTGGATACGGCGCGCGCCATGGCGTCCCGGTGGTCGCCGCCCTTTTCCCGCTCCTCCCCGTACCGGTCGACCAGGAAGACGGAGTAGTCCATTGTAACGCCCAACTGCAGGATGGCGGCAATACACTGCGTAATATAGGAAATTTGGCCGAAGAAGATATTCGTCCCGAAATTATAGACGACCGCAAGGCTCAACCCCAGCAGCAGCACCCACGGCAGAACCCAGGATTTCAGCGAAAGCGTCATGGCAACCATTGCAAGCGCGATGGCGATCGCAATGTAGATGGGCGCCTCGCTGTCGGCGAGCTCTTTGGTATCCAGCGATATGGTGGATAGGCCGCTCAGAAAGCACTGCTTGTTCATCAGGCTTCGGATTTCGCCGATGGCCTTCATCGTCTCCTCCGACGCGCTGGAGTGATCGTATTGGACGAGCATCATCGTGGCGTTTGATTTCTGGCTGTAAAAGACGTTTTTGATCTCATCCGGCAGGATATCCTCTGGGACACCGATATCAAGAATATCATCAATCCATGTCACCTGATGCACGCCCTCCACCTGAGAGACCTTTTCCTTGAGGGCGGATATGTCCTTAGCCGGCATATTTTCCACAATCAGGACAGTGCTCGCAGAATTATGAAAGGTTTCGTCAAGCACCTGCTGGCCCTTGACCGAGTCGAGATCGTCTGGCAGATAGGAGAGAATATCATAATTGACATATGTGTTAATATAGCCGATTGCGCTTGGTATCAGCAGCAGAAAAGCAATTATAAGAATGAGCTTTGTGTGATGCGTCAACCAGCGCGAGAATTTGTCGATCATGCGGCAACACCTCGTTTTCGATTAAAATAGAGCAGATCAATTGAGCATCTTGTGAATCATCG
>DAWDUP010000222.1:1810-2293 GCA_052346825.1 Candidatus Fimivicinus sp.
GTATAGCGTCGGTTTGATTTCGGAGAGCGGGTAGGGCTTCTGATATAGGATCGCGTCGCAGCAGACCGAGCTGGTCATCTCGATGATGATATAGAGTGTCTGTTCCGCTTCTGTGCGCGATTTGCCGCGCTGTATGAAGCGATCTATAACAGAATCCACAATTGTGCCGAGCTCTCCATCCCGCAGGTATTCCATCACGGAAAGGCTGGCGGACAGCTTTTTGTGGATGAGCAGGACCAGATCGTGGTTTTTCTCCAACGAATCGATCAGCCGCGAGGCAAAAAAGAGGATTCCGTCTTCCAGTGGGGGCTGCTCTGTCTTGTATTTTTCGCCAAGCTCCCGCAGCGCCGCACGCACGAGGATGGTGCTCTTGTATAGCACGATCTGATCGAGCAGGTCGTATTTATCATGAAAATAGAGGTAGAAGGTGCCTTTGGCGACGCCGGCCTTTTTGACAACCTCATCAATGGCGGTGGCATGCAC
>DAWDUP010000223.1:0-716 GCA_052346825.1 Candidatus Fimivicinus sp.
ATATCGCACTAATTGCCCATGATGCTAAGAAGGAGCTTATGACGCAATTTTGCATTGCTTACTGCGGCATTCTCAGCCGCCATACGTTGTGTGCAACCGGCACAACAGGTAAAATCGTCTCCGAGGCGACCGGGCTTTCCATTCAGCGGTTCCTCAGCGGCTCACAGGGCGGCGACCAACAGATTGCCGCGCGCATTGCCTGCAACGAAATTGATTTGCTTTTGTTTTTCCGCGATCCGCTCAGTCCAAAGCCGCATGAGCCAAATGAAGCAAATCTGCTCCGCCTGTGCGATGTGCACAATATTCCGGTTGCTACCAATATCGCAACGGCGGAAGCGCTCATCCACAGCCTTGACCGCGGTGATCTCGACTGGCGCGATATTGTCAATCCAAAGGGCTGATGAAAAGAGGCTTTTATATTGCTGACAATCAAATATACGAAAAGGCATCCTGAATAAAAACAGGATGCCTTTCGTCTTTTCCTTATTTATCTTTATCAGGGCCGATTCGAGTCAGCCCTATTTATTTCACTGCCGTATAACTGCCACTCGCACTGTATACAATATAGCTTTCGATTCCCGCTGCCTTGAGCGCTTCAACCTGCGCGCTCAAATTGGATCCCGCATCCAGCAGGGGCATTAAGGCAACGTCCCCCGCCGCGGATTTCAGCTGTTTTCCGGCTGCTGTAAGGAATCCGGCAGGATCCTTTGTAGGGG
>DAWDUP010000223.1:726-2270 GCA_052346825.1 Candidatus Fimivicinus sp.
TCTTCGCCAATTGTAACACTGCCCTTCAGCCCGGACAGGCGCAGATCCGGCGCATAAACGTCCGCCCCGCAGCCAAACAGGCTGCCATGGTACTGCTCCTCGGCCCCGCCCAGAGCTCCTTCTCCCGACTGCATCAGGATCACATTTTTGTCGCCCGCGGCTTTCTTGGCATCGGCAACAAAATTTTTCAGAATGTCATTGCGCGAAAGGCCGCTCTCGCTTTCCCCGACATAATACGTTTTGCCCAGTGCATATCCGCTGGGGAATTGAACACTGTCGAGCAAAATGCTGTCAAGCTCCATCGCCGCAAGCTCCCCGACCAAATCGGTCAGATATTTGCGCGCAGCCTCTGAATAGGGATTAAGCCACGGCTTTCCGCCCTTGTCTGCACTGTTATCCAGCCAGAGCGTACCAGGCCGCTGATAGCAAACCGCGCTCCCCTCGCCCAGCTTTCTTGCGGCCAACGGGTCGCGGAAGCACTGCACCCGAACCATTACAGAGAGGCCGCTGTCCCGAATCTGTTTCAGCGCCTGCGGAAAATCTGAATAGGAATTCACAGCCGCTCCTGTCGTTTTTACCTGATCCAGATCGGACGGGAAAAGAATCGATCCGTCGGTATCCTTCACATCTACGACCACAGCCGTAGCGCCGATCTGCTTTGCGTTAGAAAGGAAGCTGTCAAGGGAGGAATGGCTGCGCAGCATTTTTTCTGGCAGCCATACCGCCGCTGCAGCCTTCTGCTGCACCACAGGCGCATTCGACGGTTCCTGCTGCGTATCCGCCGCCTGGACGCCTGCGCCGGAATCCGTCTGAGAGGGCTTGGTGGTAGCAGGCTTATTGGAAAGGGTCAATGCAAAATCCGTAATGAAAAAAGCAATCGCCACCACTGCGGCAAAGCCAAGCACCATCAGAGCGATCTTTCCGATCTTTCTACCGCGATCAGTGCGGCTCGCACTCTTGCGGAAACGCCCCTTGCGGCTTCCATCCGGAAAATCTCGCCGAAATCCATAGTAGCTGGAGCGCTGCCCGGAACCGTAATCTTTTTTCACCTTATATTTTTTACCCATCTGAATGGCCATCCTTTCGCAGAATTCGCGATGTTTCGCCCGACGTTCCGTTCGGCAGGAAAGGGGAAAAGAATCCTTCATTCCTTTTCGCACCTGTTGTCAGGCCCGCTTGTGACTATACAAAAAGCGACCGTCCGGAAAATCCGGTAAACGCAAGCGCCAGCAGAGAAACATAGATGAACAACGCTGGCGTCCCTTTGAAAGCCTTCGGGATCCGATCATTGCTGTCCAGCACATGAATCCCGGCGTGAATGAGAAATACCGCCAGTGCAAAGGCCGTACCCGCGCCAAGGCCTGCGCCAAGCGATTCGCTGATCGTATAGGCTGCGCTTCTGTTGATCAGGGGAATGGCGAGGATCAGTGTATTAAAAGCCGCCATGCCGATTTTCCGCAGGATACTGTCGCTCGCATGCAGCGCATACCGAAACAACAGCACAGTGATTACATATAGTACAAACAGTACACTGATATATATGA
>DAWDUP010000224.1:0-2267 GCA_052346825.1 Candidatus Fimivicinus sp.
TTTGTGCAATTTACGCAACGATATTCCTTTTCGACAGGCTGAAACAGCCTGCAGGATCAGGCCGGTTTTCGTGCATTCAGGATTGCTTCGCTGATTTTTTCCCTTCCAATGGCTTGATGTAATGCGTCAGATATTTTTCCGAAATCACCAGAAGCGGATACATGACGACCGAAACCAGGACGCCCTTAACCGCATTGAGCGCCGTCGCCCCGCCGACCGCAGTGAGCAGTACGGGGGTCGTCAGCTCCGTTTGCAGGAAATAGCGGAAAAACAGCGGCGCGATCAGATAATTTCCTACTGCGCCAATCGCAACCATCACAAGCGTCGCGGCCACACCCGCGACCGTCAGGCGCATCACCTTACCCGGAAAGCGATGCGAAAGGCCCCGATAAAGGCAGGCGAATGGCACGACATACGCGCAGCCCACCAGCAGGTTCATCAGATTGCCGAATCCCATCTGCGAGCCGATCCCACGCACGAGCAGCTCCAGCAGATTTTTGATCAGCTCGACGACCACGCCGACACCGGGAGACAGCAGGACTCCTGCGAGGGCGGCGGGCACGTCACCGAAATCGAGCTTCAGGTGTTGTAGGCCCGGAATGGCGGCAAAGATCGGGATTTCCAGCATCATCAAGACGAAGGCGATCGCGGATAGCAGGCTGATCAGTATGAGCCGGATGGTTTTCTTTTGCATCATAAGACACTCCTTTTTCGCTGTCCACGAAAAAAACGCCCTGTATCTACAGATACAGGGCGTTCAGACGCAAGAATTGGTTGCGCCGCTTCTTTCATCCGGACTTTAACCGTCGGCTCCGGGATCGCACCGGAATCGGCCTGGTATCTCCATACCATTGGCTCGCGGGCTCGAAGCTTCTGCTCCATTACCGCCGGTGGGGAATTACACCCCGCCCCGAAGACAGCATTTATTCTATAATCTATTATATGCATAATGCGGCAACTTGTCAACAAGCCGAAAAAATTATTTCAGCAGCCTTGCCATATCCCTATTCTTCTGCTTCCAGCGTCTCCTGCATTTTCTCCCATTCCGCATAAAGCGCCTCCTGCTTTTCATGCAGAGCGGCGAGCTGCTGCGTCAGCTCCAGCACCTTCGCATAATCCGCTGCCACCTGGGGCTGCTCAAGCTGCGCATTGAGGGCGGCGGTCTCTTCATCGATGGCGGCGATCTCCTGCTCACAGCGGGAAATACGCCCCATGAGCTTTCGCCGTTCGCTCTCGCGCTCCTTGCGCAGCTTATAATCATTCTGCTTCGGCTTCTCCGCCGCCACTTTTCCGGGGCGGGGCTGATTGTCCAGCGCCTGCACATAGTCGTCATAGCCGCCGAGGTATTCCTTCACCCCGTCATGTGTCAGGTGGAGCACGCGGTTTGCAAGCTTATTGATAAAATAGCGGTCGTGCGATACGATCAGCATCGTCCCCTCGTAGCCTGAAAGCGCGTCCTCAAGCGCCTCGCGCGACGAGATGTCCAGATGGTTGGTCGGCTCGTCAAGCAGCAACAGGTTCGCGCCGGAGAGCATCAGCTTCAACAGCGCTGTGCGCGCCTTTTCACCGCCGCTGAGCGTCTGCACCCGCTTATACACATCCTCGCCCTGAAACAGGAAGGCCGCCAGCGCCGAGCGCACCTGCGGCTGCGTCATTGCAGGGTAAGTATCCCAGATTTCATCGAGCACGGTCTTTGCCGGATGCAGGCCGGCAAGCCCCTGATCAAAATATCCGATCTGCACATTCGTGCCAAACGTAAAGCGCCCGCTGTCCGCCGGTGTTTTACCCAAAAGCACGCGCAGGAGCGTCGTCTTCCCGCAGCCATTTGGCCCAAGGAGGAAGGCCCGATCGCCGCGCCGGACATGCAGCTCCACATTGGCGAACAGCTTCTTCTCCTCAAACGATTTTGTCAGCCCGGACGCGAGAATCACATCGTTTCCACTGACTATGCGGGGCTGGAAGGAAAAGTGCAGGCGGTCAAGCTCGGAATCCGGAATTTCCAGCTCCGCCTTCATGCGCTCGAGCATTTTCTCCTTGCTCTCGGCAGTGCGAATATTTTTTTCGCGGTTCCACTGCCGCTGTTGCGCGATGATCCCCTCAATGCGCTTCATCTCCCGCATCGAGTTTTCATAGTGCTTGCGCCGCACCTCGCGCTCCTGCTTTTTAAACTGCTGGCAGGCGGTGTAATTTCCCTTAAACAGCTTCACATGCCCGTGCTCGAGCTCCATCGTGCGGTTTGTCACACGGTCGAGGAAATAGCGGTCATG
>DAWDUP010000225.1:0-2199 GCA_052346825.1 Candidatus Fimivicinus sp.
ATCTCAAGCATCCATACGGCGACCGGCGCGGATCTTACCGGACCGCTGCGCCTCTTTTCCGTTATCACGCCCTCGCTCCTGTGGCGAGAAACCATGCAATACGGTTTATCCCTGCGGCCTTACCGCATTTTCATCCTGTTATTTTGGGTATTCTTGCTGGCCGGTTGCTTTTTATACCGCCTGTCACGCTATCAAAAACGGCGTGTATTTCAGGCGCTGACCGCCGCCGCGCTCGTGCTGTGCATCGGCTGCATCCCCTTTGCAACCCGGCCGAATTCCGATTTAATTAAGAATGTAGAGAAAATTGACGGAATTTTGCAGGACGTGGATTATTATTCACAGCATACCGGGCAGCCCATTTCCACTGCCGGCAGCTCGGATTTCCAAATCACAAAATACAAGATGGATCTCACCATTGACCGATTGTTGCGCGCCAACGTCACCGTATCGGTTGACCGTCCGGAATTGGGCCGCTACCTCTTTACGCTGTATCACGGCTACAAAATCGGGAAGGTCCTCGATCAGGATGGCGCACCGCTCCCCTTCAGGCAGGAGGGGGATCTGATTGAAGTGACAAAAACGGCCTCTAGGCCTGTCCAGGCGATCACGTTTTCCTACGAAGGATACAGCCCGATTTTCTACAGCAATGGCCAGGGCGCTTTTTTGCCGGGTTATTTTGCGTTTTATCCACACAGCGGCGTCCATGATCTTTACGACGACGAAAACATGCAATTTAACCGAATGATTTTAGACAAAGCAACCCCGTTTGAGGTAACCGTAAGCACCGCAAAAATCTGTTACTCCAACCTGGAGGCAACCGGGCACAATCAATTTGCCGGGGAGACGACGGGCCTTACCTTAATGAGCGGCTTCATCAATGAAACCGAAGTTGGCGGCACCCGGGTTGTAAAGGCGTTTCTGGAAGAATCGGATGAGAAGGTGAAAGCGAATCCGCCAAAATACCTGCAGGATCATCCCTATAAAACGGTGATGACCATTCCAGTGATCAATACGGACTATTATTTACAGTGCTGTGATTTCGGCGACTATCTGTTGGTGCCTCGCTTTCAAAACTCCGACCAGGAATATGGGCTGCGAAACATTGCAAGGAGCAAATGGCAGCTTTATGTGGTGACGCATTTCTATCAGGACAACAGAGAGGAGTACGACTGGGAAATAAAATCCGCTCTGGAAGATCCGGACAAGCAGAATGACTCCATCTACCTGCTGTTTGATCAGAAGCTTTCTATCCTGGGGGAGGAAAAGCTCCTTTCTCTCTGCAAAACATATTTGAACGATGAGAAAGATACGCGTACGATGCAGGAATTTTTAAACGAAATTCAGGAACCATGAAAGGTTGGACGAATATGCTCGAAATCAAAAATTTACGGTTCGGCTTTGGCCGGAAAACAATCCTGAAGGGTATTACATATTCGTTTGAAAGCGGCGTGTATGGATTACTGGGGCCTAACGGCGCGGGAAAAACAACCCTGATGCGCTGTATGACCGGGTTGTATGCCGTGCCTCGGCAATCCATCTGCTATAATGGAAACCCGATATTGAACGGAAAAAAGCCTGCTTTTCAGATCGGATACCTGCCGCAAAAATTTGGAATGTACAAGGATTTAACCCTGATGCAGATGCTGCATTTGATCGCAGATATGAAAGGAATCAATTCTACAGACGCCGAACAGCAGGTTCAATCGGTGTTGGATATCGTTAACCTTTCAGACCGTGCGAATAGCAGGGTCAAGGAACTGTCGGGCGGCATGGTGCGCAGGGCAGGCATTGCACAGGCCCTGCTCGGCAACCCCGATATGATCCTTTTCGACGAACCGACCGCCGGCCTGGATCCTGAGGAAAGGCTTCGATTCCAAAATATTATTTCAGAAATCAAGGCACACAAGACCATTATCATTTCAACCCATATTGTAGAGGATGTGGAGGCTGTTTGCGATTATGCAGCCGTGATGCAGGATGGCAACATTGTTTTTTCCGGTTCGCGACAGGAAACCGCAGAGCTTGCAAAGGGAAAAATATATGAAGTTCCGCTACAGAAGCTGGATGCCCTGAAAGAGCCATATTACAAGCAAAAGCAGTACGAACGGGATGGCGTTCAGAATTATAGAATCCTCAGCCCAGAGCCACAAGATTTCCCATGTATCGATCCAAGAGTGGAGGACGGCTATATCTGTGTAT
>DAWDUP010000226.1:0-676 GCA_052346825.1 Candidatus Fimivicinus sp.
GCATAATTCAGGGATATGCGCAATTGGTGGGCCGCCGAAAAGTATGGTTTGATTTTCAATATTGTAGTCATAATAAAGAAAAGGAGATTGACTTTCATGCATCAATCCGCTATACTTAATGCAAATGACTTGCAATAAGGAGCACTTATGAAGAAAAAACGCAAAAAATGCCTTGCTCTACTCTCCGCTTTGCTGTGCGTGCTTTTGATCGCCTTTTCAGGCTGCACACCCGTGGAGCAATTACAGAGCGATTTTCAGATTGTCACATCCTTTTACCCCATGTATCTCTTTACCCGCAACCTGACGGAAGGGATCAGCGGCGTGACCATTCTCAACATGACAGCCCAGAACGCGGGCTGCCTGCACGACTATCAGCTACTCTCCAAGGATATGAAGGCGCTTGGAGCAGCGGATGCCTTCGTCATCAACGGCGCGGGGATGGAAGGCTTTCTCGATAAGGTAATCGAACAATTGCCAGACCTTCCGGTCATCACGGCGAGCGAGGGGATCGCAATCCTCTGTGAGGAGGAGGAGCATGACCATGAGTCGGATGAAGCCCACGGCCATGCGGGACACGAGCACGAGGAGAACGCGCATGTCTGGCTCTCTGTGCCAAACGCGATCCAGGAGGTCAACAACATCGCACGGGGGCTTCAACAGCTGTTGCCGGGATCTG
>DAWDUP010000226.1:686-2172 GCA_052346825.1 Candidatus Fimivicinus sp.
ACACAATTGAGGGAAACCGTGCTTCCTATGTGAAGCGGTTGGAAGCGCTCGATGCGGAATTGGTGAAGACGCTCGCACCCGTCAAAGGCGCGGAGATTATCTCCTTCCATGAGGCGTACGATTATTTTGCACAACGCTACGGCCTTGTTATTGCCGGCGCGATTGAGACGCACGACGGCGGCGAGCCGGGGACAAAGGAGCTGATCGAAACCGTGGAGCTCATCCGCTCTCACGGGATCCGGGCGATCTTCATCGAGCCGGATTATCAGGGCAGCTCTGCCGGAATCCTCAGCCGGGAGACCAGCGCAAAGCTCTGCACCCTGAATCCCGTCACACAGGGGGCGGACAGCCTGGCCGCCTATGAGGACATCATGCGGGAGAATGCAAAAATCATCTTGGAGGCGGTAGAGAATGGCGGCTGAAAACGGCTGCGGGCTGTGCAGCGTACAAATACAGAAAATCGGCGTGCAAAAAGGGCGGGACGTCCTGCTGGAGGACGTTTCCTTTGAAATGCACTGTGGAGAGCTGACCGCGCTTATCGGCGTCAACGGCGCGGGCAAAACGACGCTTCTGCGCGCGATTCTGGGGGAAATCCGCCATACGGGCACGGTCCGCTACCACTCGCACGACGGAAAGGACATCTCGAAAATCATCGTCGGCTATGTGCCGCAGTATCTCGACTTCGACCGCAGTGCGCCGGTGAGCGTGATGGATTTTCTGCTTGCGGGTCGCACACAGGCGCCGGTGTGGCTCACCCGCCCACGCGCGTTGAAAAAGGAAATCCGGAAAAGCCTTGTGGATGCGGGCTGCGAGGGGCTGGGGGAGCGGATGCTCGGCGCGCTTTCCGGCGGCGAGCTGCAGCGCGTCATGCTCGCGCAGGCGCTGTATCCCACGCCGGAGATTCTGATTCTGGATGAGCCGGTATCTGGCGTGGACACTGTAGGATCGGAGCAGTTTTACGAGAAGATCTCCCAGCTGCGGCACGACTATCATATGGCGATTCTGATGGTGTCGCACGATCTGGAGCTCGTGCACATGTATGCGGACAAGGCGGTCCTTCTCAATAAAAAGATTCTCTGCGCCGGGGAGATTGATGAGGTTTATCAGTCCAAGGCCTTCCGCGAAGCGTTTGGCATGGGAGGTGCGGCGAGATGAATGTGATTTACCAAATCCTCGATGCGATTTTGCCTTTTTCCTGGCTGGACTATCATTTCATGAAAAACGCCTTCGTCGCCGTCCTGCTCATCACGCCCCTGCTCGGTATGCTCGGCACGATGGCGGTCAATAACAAAATGGCCTTTTTCTCCGATGCGCTCGGTCATTCCGCACTGACGGGCGTGGCGCTTGGCGTGTTGCTGGGCATTCAGAACGATTTAATCAGCATGATTGCCTTCGGTGTGCTGCTCGCATTGGTGATCACGCGCGTCAAGGCGGCGAAGACCGCCTCCGCGGACACGGTCATCAGTGTATTCTCCTCCACAGCGAT
>DAWDUP010000227.1:0-2158 GCA_052346825.1 Candidatus Fimivicinus sp.
GGCTTTCTGGTGCAAAAGATTGATCATGGCCATACTTTATCCGTAAATAGGGTATTATTCACAACTTTTTGTATGATTTTTTAACGTAGCAAGTAACAAAGCAAAGGCCGTTGCCCCCACATTAGTCAAAGGGATACCCATCGCTTTATTATACGAAAAAGCTTGCGGCTATCTATATAACATGCGCGAAAGTTAGAATTTTGCCGCATTAACGTGATAAAAGATATTGCAAATACGGGGGCGGGTGATTATAATGAAAAGAAAAGAATAAAAAGGAGTTGTTCGATATGCCGGAAATCACCATTGAGCGCACCAAAAATCCGAAGCAGAAGCCGACGGATCAGACCAAGCTCGGCTTCGGAAATTACTATACCGATCATATGTTCCTGATGAACTATGATGAGGGCGAGGGCTGGCACAATCCGCGCATCGTCCCCTATGGGCCGATTGAGCTTGATCCCGCCGCAATGTGCCTGCATTACGGCCAGGAGGTTTTCGAGGGCCTGAAGGCTTACCGTACGGACGACGGACGTATCCTGTTATTCCGCCCGGACCGCAACATGGCCCGCCTGAACAGCTCCAACGAACGCCTGTGCATTCCTGCCATCGACGAGGCTTTTGCAGTGGAAGCAGTCAAAAAGCTTGTAAGCGTCGATCAGGATTGGATCCCTACGGCGGAAGGAACCTCTCTTTATATCCGCCCGTTTATCTTCGCCACGGAGCCGCAGGTCGGTGTGCATCCGGCGCAGGAATTGCTCTTTGCCATCATCCTCTCGCCGGTTGGCGCTTATTATCCGGAGGGTCTCAATCCGGTGAAGATCTATGTGGAGGATAACTACGTCCGCGCGGTGCGCGGCGGCATGGGCTACACGAAGACGGGCGGCAACTACGCGGCCTCCCTCAAGGCGCAGGATGAGGCGGAGAAGGTCGGCTATACGCAGGTGCTGTGGCTTGACGGCGTGGAGCGAAAATACATCGAAGAGGTCGGCACGATGAACGTTTTCTTCGTCATCGATGATGAAATTGTTACCCCCGAGCTGCAGGGCAGCATCCTGCCGGGCGTGACGCGGATGTCCTGTATCGAGCTGCTCAAAAAGCAGGGCTACAAAGTCAGCGAGCGCAGGCTCTCCATTGAGGAGGTTTCCAAGGCGGCGGATGAGGGTCGGCTCAAGGAGGCCTTCGGCAGCGGCACGGCAGCGGTCATCTCCCCGATCGGCGAGCTGAAGTGGGGCGACAAGGTTATGGCGATCAACAATGGCGAAATCGGCACGATTTCGCAGCATCTGTATGATACGCTGACAGGGATTCAGTGGGGTAAGCTGCCGGATCCCTACGGCTGGACAATAGAAGTAAAATAAATAAAGAGCAGCAGGCAACCGGCAATTGCCTGCTGCAATTTTTTGAAAAATGCAGTGGTTACCACAAAGACGAGAAGAAAATGGAGCAACGGGTTGAAAAGCTGTTCCCTCTGCTGGAGATGAAACCAAAACGCCAGCCCGTTGTTTCAGGAAGCCCAAACGCTTCTGTGGATAAAAAATTTAGAAAAAGATTGACAAACCAGTTAGACAATGCTAACATATAATACGGTTAGATGATGCTAACTAGTTCTTTTTATGTTCTGGTTCGTTTCAGCTTATTGAAAGGCGGGGAGTGATTCATGATGCCGTTGACGTTTGCAAATGTCGGGGAAGAAAACATGATCCGAAAGGTCGGGGGCAATCCGGAGGTCAGGGCGCACCTTGAGAATCTGGGCTTTGTCACCGGCGGGAATGTGACGGTCGTATCCACTATCGGAGGGAATCTGATTGTCAATGTGAAGGATTCCCGTGTGGCGATCAGCCGTGAAATGGCGAGTAAGATTATGGTGTAAAGGCAATAAATGGTAAGGAGGAAGCAGCATGAAAACGCTCAGGCAGGCAAAAATCGGCGATACAGTGACGGTGGTGAAGCTTCATGGAGAAGGCGCTGTCAAGCGCAGGATCATGGATATGGGGCTGACCAAGGGCACGCAGGTCCATGTGCGCAAGGTAGCGCCGCTTGGCGACCCGGTAGAGGTAACCGTGCGGGGCTATGAATTGTCGATCCGGAAAGCGGATGCGGAGATGATCGAAATAGAATGATCCGCCGGGGCATTTGCCCCTGTTTTCGGCGCATAAGT
>DAWDUP010000228.1:0-2096 GCA_052346825.1 Candidatus Fimivicinus sp.
GTGCCGTGCAAAACGGCCCCTTTTGCTTCCTTTTCCGGCCGAACGGAAAAGGATGGGCCCGCGCGGCCTGAGCGCATTCCAATTCTTCATTCCCTGTTAAGACAATCAGAAAAAGCAAGCGTAACGCAGAATTTATACGACATGGTTTTTGTGAATTTTACGCAACGATATTCCTTTTCGATAGGCTGCATGTCACTATCCCTTTTACCATGAGAACAGGCACCCTTTTTGTCGTATTTATTCTTGCTTTACTGGTTTATTTTTCCACCTTTCTCTCCACATTTCCGTCATCCTGCTGATATAACCCTGTTCATCGCTCTGCCTGCAAATCTCCTTACGCTTCAACGCTTCTTTTACTCCCTCTCAATCAAACGTAAACGCCAGCGCCTGCTGCGCAAGCTCTCGCAAATTCATCCCGTTCGGTTCGTCGGAATATGCATTGCGCGCGAGCACCCAGTTCCACTCCATCCGGAACCAGCCTTCCGCCTGCTCTTTTTCGTCTCGCTTGTCCTTTATTCCGCTGACAAGCTCCTCTCTGCGATCTGCTACCCATTTCTCCCAGCGTGGACGGTAATAATCACTCGTCAGCCCCGCCCACTGCTTGTTGGAATAGTCGCGCAAACCGCCTTCGTTCGCTTGCCGCAGCGCACCCCAGGTGGTGATCAGCGCGCGGGCATTGAACTCATAGAGGTCTCTGGTGAAATCGTCCGTCTCCTCCGCGAGCTTCTGCGCGCCGCGCAGCCATGTGCCGAGCAGGAATTCTTTGCGCACGCCGAGCACCTGCTCTGTCAGGTCAATCAGCTGGAAAAATCGTTTGCTGAAGTCGTCAAACTTAGACAGATTCTTCTCCCGATACGCCCGCACCATGGAATGATGGTATTCCTGCGCCGTGTTGGAGAGCACCTGTTTTAAGCAGTCCACAAGGTCGAAGAGATAACCGTCACTCTGCTTGAGTATCTCATAATCCTCCAGAAGCAGCCGCACCGCCCGCTCAAATTCGTGCTTGTCATAGCCGATGACCGCCGTCCCCCACGAGGAGGCAGAACGGATTTGAAAAGCCGGGCGCGCGTTGATCACGGATTCCGGCGCACCCTCGCCATTGTGATTGAGGGATGGTTGATAGACCGTTTGGCGCAACAGGCAGAAGGCCTCCTGTGCCGCTTTGCTCTGAGCGCCGTAGCGCCGGGTGGTATACCGGGCGAGCCACGCGTCCGGCTCAATGGGAGAAAGCCTGTCCGGCGTATCGCTCCAGATCGTTTCAAAAAACAGGTCGAAAAGAACGGGATTGCTGAACGTCGCCTCCGGCGTGATGCCGATGCCCGCCATGCATTTGGCGGTGTTTGCGGCGCGGGCGACCTCGCTCGCGACGGTATCCATATGCCCGTTTAAACCCATACGCCCGCCAAAATTATTGAGCATGCACCACAGCCACGGGGTATTGTCAAACTCGCCGCCCGCCCAGGTTTCCCAATGCGGGCGCGCCTCCGTGTACAGGTCGAGCACCAGCGCGTGCTCCTTACGCCCGCGCAGACCATGAAGCAGAGCTCTGGAAGGATTCTCTCCCCACGACTGGATCACCCAGATGCTTTCCGGATCGCTTTTGAGCATCTCGTCGAGTACAAATTCCGCCATCTTCTTCGGAGACATGCCGCCGTTTTTCCCACCTTCATGGAACGGATCGGTCGCGTAATAGTGGCTCACATCGCCGAAGACCTCGCGCTGGCAGCGATAGAATAGGGCGGCGAGATCACGATAAACCTGCGTTGTCGTCTTGAGCATGGCAGGGCGCGGGAAGGCGTTCCAGAGGCCCTGCTCGATGATCATCGCGTTTTTCACTTTCTGTTTGATATCGGCGGGCACCATGCCGCTGTAGCCCTGCAAAACGGGCTGCATCCCCAGGCGGCGCATCATGAGATGGTTATGCCGCGCCAGGCGGGTGCGGGAGGCAAACCAGCTATCGTGCACCGGGCCGCCGAAGCCGCTGATATTCGCCATATAGGCCCAGGCGTAGTAGGCGGGACCAGCGATAAAATCCTTGCATTCCATGTGTGAATAGCCGAGCGCGCCGAGGAAGCGCCGCCAAACCTCCTCCTGTG
>DAWDUP010000229.1:0-2079 GCA_052346825.1 Candidatus Fimivicinus sp.
GGCCGTTCTCTGCTTCGGGAATTGGAGGGAGAAGAGCCGGAGCGCGACTGTGTTTTTATCCAGATCAGTGAAAGCCAGTGTGGCAGGGCTGTCCGGACCAAACAGTATAAATACGCCGTGCGGGCACCTTCTCCGTCGGGCTATACCATTCATTCCTCTCCGGTCTATTTTGAAGATTACCTCTATGACCTGAAGAAGGACCCGATTGAAAAGAATAATCTTATCAGGGATAAATCGTATGCCTTTGTGCGCGAGAAGATGAGAAAGCTGCTTTTGCGCGAAATGGAGCAGGCAGGGGAAAAGAAACCGGTTATCCTGCCGGCTTATCAAAGCAGGAAAAAATAGTTTCAAATACAGAAAGGGCAGAAAGGAATGATTTCGGAAAATGGAGACAAAATATCTATCGCGTAAGGAAAAACTTTCCTTCACCGTCGCGGCCTTCGGTCGCAGCGGAATCTACACCATTATGACGATGTTTTATATGGTGTTCCTCGTTGATGTTGTGTTTCAGGGGATGAAAAATGCGGGCGTAACTGCAAGTAGCATCATTCTAGCGGGCCGTATTTTTGACGCCGCCAACGATCCAATTATGGGAATGATCGTCGACCGGACGCGCACGAAATGGGGAAAAATGCGTCCCTATCTGCTCTTTTCACCGGTTCCAATCGCGATTACGACGGTCCTGCTTTTCTGGGCGCCTGGCTTTGCCTCCGATGGGGCGAAAATCGCCTATGCGGCCGTCACTTATATCCTTTGGGGCGTCATGTTTACCATTCAGGATGTCCCCTTCTGGGGCCTGAGCGCTGTGATCACACCCAATGAGCAGGAGCGCACCTCGTTTCTTTCTACAGCGCGCCTTGGCAGCACCTTCGGCGGTATTCTGCCATCCCTGCTGATTCCTGTGCTGCGCAACAGCACATTGGGCTTGAAAAACGGCTATCTGGTGGGCGCTACGATCTTTGCACTGCTGGGAGCGGCGCTTTCGAGCCTCGCGTTTTTCAACACCAAGGAGCGCGTGGAGCAGAGCGAGAAGACACCGTCTCTCAAGGAATCTGTCCAAATGGTGGCTAAAAACAAGGTACTGCTCATTGTCATTATGGCAGCGATCCTCGGCTCCACCATGGTGATTGCAAATATTTCTGCCGACTATATCAGCAACTATCTGATCCTGCAAAATGGCAACAATGGCTTTGTTCCCAAGGGGACGGTCCTGACCACCCTGACGATTGCGATCGGTGTGGGCATGGTACCGGCCATGGCCGTCTTCCCGCTGCTGCGTAAAAAATTTTCCCTCAAGCAGATTTATATTGGTTCCTCACTCTTCGGCGTGGTCGCGCATATGGCCTGCTATCTGATCTTTGTAGGCAATGTGGAGCACATCAATCTGTACCTCCTGTGGGTGTGCCTGTTCTTCATGGGCTTCCCGCTGGGCATCTATAATGTGATCACCTATGCGTTGATTGCGGACAGCGTGGACTATATCGAATGGAAAACCGGAAAGCGTTCTGAGGGTGTCTGCTTTGCCTTCCAAACCTTCCTGAGCAAGGTTACGGCGGGAATTGCAGGCGTGGCGACCGGGATCGTTCTGGACAAAGGGGGATATATCGAACCGGACCCGACGCAGTTGGATGCGATGGGCAAGCAGATTCTGGCGACGCAGTCGCCCGATACGCTTAAATGGCTGCTCTTTATGGTGACGGTCCTTCCGGCGATCGGCTTTGCGCTGACGATCATCCCAATGCTGTTTAATGATTATACCGGGAAGAAAAAGGATCAAATTCAACAGGAGCTCTCCGAGCGGCATGAGCATCATGAGCAGGAGAAGGCGGCTGCTGAAAAATAGAATCAGATTTCTGAAAACAGGACGTGCCGCAGATTTTGCCTTTCTGCGACACGTCCGTCTTGTCGATTTGATCGCTTTCGTAATCGGCATCTTTATGGCGCCGCTGGGCGCTGTCGGGAGGCCGAGGCAGCACCCGCAGCAACTCTTCTGCGTGGCTCGTGAGGGAATTTTTGCCCGTAGAGCAAAAACGAACCTTCCCATGTGTTTGAGACGATGTGAATCGTCGAGTTTGGGAA
>DAWDUP010000230.1:0-2073 GCA_052346825.1 Candidatus Fimivicinus sp.
CGCTGATTTTCTATCAGCTGGCTTTCGGGCTTTTTTGTTTTGGCCCGTCTATACCCCGGAAGAGCATAAGCGTGGGGATGCTCATCACGCCAAAGCTGTTTGCAATCTCGGGTTCCTCATCAATATTGACCTTGCCGACATAGACCTCCCCGCTGTGCTCCTCGGCCAGCTCGTCAACGACCGGGGAGAGCATGCGGCACGGGCCGCACCAGGGCGCCCAGAAATCGATCAGCACGGGCTTTTCTGAGGAGAGAACCTCACGCTCAAAATTATCTTGTGTAACCGTAAAAACAGACATTTTGAAAACTCCTTTCGGTTGAAGCCGCTGATTTTCTATCAGCTGGCTTTCGGGCTTTTTTGTTTTGGCCCGTCTATACCATTAGGATATGCTAAAATACCTGTTGTTTCCGTGACGATATCACATTATTTGAAAAAGGCCGCTCTCAGGCGGCCTGCTATCGGAGGCTCCCCTGTGCGAGACGGGCGAGCTTCCCTTCATTCATAATTGCAACGCCGCCGCGTGAAAGCGCGACGATGCCCTCTGTCTGAAAATATTTGAGCATCCGCGTTACGACCTCCCGCGCGCTACCGAGATGGTGCGCGATCGCCTCGTGCGTGAGTTTCAATTCCCGCGTTTCGTCGAGCTCGCTCTCCTCAAGCAGAAAGGCCGCCAGGCGTGCGTCGAGCCGCTTATAAAGAATCTGGTCGAGCAGCCACATCACGTCGGAAAAACGAGAGGCCATCAGCTCGTTCGTATAGTTTGCCACTGGGGCAGACTGAAGCATGAGCTCCTGGTACGCTTTCGTCGGAATATGCAAAACCTCGCTGTTGCGCTCGGCTGAGATCGTGATATCAAACTGGATGCTGTTCATCATGCAGGCGGCGGAAAACAGGCACATATCACGCTCCAGCAGGCGGTACAACGTAATTTCCCGGCCTTCGTCGGAGACGATATAGGCGCGCAGCTGGCCCTGCAAAACGAGAAAAAGGCCGACACAGTCCTCGGAGCCATTATGCAAAATGGTCCCCTTTGCGACATGGCGAAGGGTAATTGCATTGTTCAGAGTGGTGCGCTGCGGTTCGGTCAGATCCTTCCAGAAGGGAAAATAATCGGCGTAATTGATCATGAGTACGTCTCCTTTTGCCGACGGATAGCAGGATATCAGACGGATCAATCCAGTCTCTGTCTTCAATATAGGATGATTTTGGCATTCTGTCAAGGGAAGTCGTTGGAAAGCAGAATGGAAAACAAAAAACTGCCTGTGCTTCTATTCGTCAGCAAAAGCGGTTTTCGAGCCCAAGAAATGGGGCTTCTGTGTAAGCTTGAATTGTGCAAGGCCATGCTCTCTGCAGAGCTCAAAACGCATCTTGAAGGCTTTAATTAGCACTCGTCCCATAAGAGTGCTAATATTTACACTCTGTTCACACCTCATGTATTGTTTTTTAACAATCCCCGGGTACAATAAAAATTGTTCCAGGGGGAACAAGAGACAAGACAATATCAACGAAGGAAGACGGTCGCAATGTTTTAACAACAAGTCTCTTCGAAGTAAAACGCACAATCAAATGAAATCTTTTAGGAGGTATGCTTTATGTTTGATCTGATGCCTTTTGGCTATGAAAGAAGTTTGCTGGATTCCTTTGACAATTTCGAAAAAGAGTTCTTCAAGGGCATGAACCGCTCGCTCGCAAGCTTCCGCACCGATATTCAGGATAAAGGCGATAAATACGTTCTGGAAGCCGAGCTGCCGGGCTTTGCCAAGGGAGATATCCATATCGACCTCGATGACAATTACCTGACGATCCGCGCCGAGCACAAGGAGGACAAGGAAGAAAAGGACGAAAAGAAAGCTTATGTCCGCCAGGAGCGCTATTACGGCGCTTATGAACGCCGCTTCGATGTATCCGGCATTGACGTGGATGCGATCAGGGCCGGCTATGAAAACGGCGTGCTGAAGCTGGAGCTGCCGAAAGCGCCGGAGATCAAGCCCGAAGTCAAGAAGATCGAAATTCAGTAAAACGCAACAGGGAGCCGCGCAGAAAACGCGGCTTCCCTTTTTCTGTAGATTTCCG
>DAWDUP010000231.1:0-2045 GCA_052346825.1 Candidatus Fimivicinus sp.
TTTCCTACATCAGGGGGCTTTTGTCCATTCTCCGTTTTTACTGGTCCTGTTCACAGAGGGGCTTTTTTTATCTGAACGCCTTGACAACCCGCATAAACCGGCGTATACTTTAGCACATAAAACCGCTAAATCGAAAGGACTTGTGATAGATGGTAGTCATCCTCAAACAAAATGCAGATAAACAGCAGATCAGCACCCTCCTAAAAGCCGTGGAAGCGCTCGGCCTCAAAACCAATTACAGCGAAGGCCAGGAGACGACGGTGGTCGGACTGGTGGGAGACACTTCCCGTGTGGATATCGACGCGCTCAAGGCCAACGAGATCGTCGAGGATGTCAAGCGGATCTCCGAGCCGTATAAAAAGGCCAATCGCCGGTTCCATCCGGCGGACACCGTCGTGCAGGTGGGAAATGTTAACATCGGCGAGGGCTTCTTCAACGTGATCGCCGGTCCCTGCTCGATTGAGAGCGAGGAACAGCTCTGCACGATCGCGCAGGATGTCAAAGAGAGCGGTGCAACGCTCCTGCGCGGCGGCGCATTCAAACCCCGCACCTCCCCTTACTCCTTCCAGGGCCTGGAGACAGACGGGCTAAAGCTCTTGCTGGAGGCCAAACGCCTCACCGGCCTGCCGATCGTGACGGAGATCATGGGGCAGGATCAGATCAATGATTTTGAGAATGTAGACATCATTCAGGTCGGCGCGCGCAACATGCAGAATTTCCGCCTGCTCAAGGCGCTCGGCCAGCTTCGCAAGCCGATCCTCTTAAAGCGCGGCCTTGCCAATACGATTGAGGAATTTTTGATGAGCGCGGAATACATCATGGCGGGCGGCAATGAAAACGTGATCCTCTGCGAGCGCGGCATCCGCACCTTTGAAACGATGATACGCAACACGCTCGATATCTCCGCCGTCCCCCTGCTGAAGCAACAGTCCCACCTGCCGGTCATCATCGATCCGAGCCATGCTGCGGGCATTGCATGGATGGTGAAACCGCTGGCGAAGGCCGCCGTTGCGGCGGGTGCGGACGGGCTGATGATCGAGGTACACAACGATCCAAAGAACGCGTTGTGCGACGGCGCGCAGTCGCTGACACCGGCGCAGTTTACTGAATTGATGGAGGATGTGAAGAAAAGAGCGGCGTTTGAGGGGAAGAAAATAGAGTAACCCCTTGTTTAGCTTCGCTATGTCCCTTCCCCTTTCGATCATTCTTTCAGTTGTGAGTCCCTGCGTAAGGCATGCTTGCGCAGGGACTTTTTCTTTGCGGTGCACATGCCGCACGGAATGAATTTTAGTCTCATGCGTGTTTTGCCGGCGCGACTGCATGTTTATTGCTCATTTTGAATTACGAATCAGGAAATTGGAACGCGCGGCCTGAGCGCATTCCATATTTCAATCATCCTCCCCGCTGATGTACAAACTGTCCATTCCGATGAAGGTCTCCGCCGTCATCATCAGGCCCAGTTTGAAACCGTAAACGAGGTTATTCACTGCCGTAAGCTGATGCACCTCGCCCTGCATGCCGATATATTTCTGAAAAAGATCTTTTCCATCTGCCCCAAGCCTGTCCAGCAATTTCTGTTCACTGCGCGATACCAGCTCAATGGCCCTGCCATACTTTGCATCTTGTTTGAAAATTCCCGCTCCCGGTGACACATTTCCGTAAGCAAATTCTTCTAATATACTTGGCATATCTCTTCATTCTTTCGTTGTCGTGCGCTCCGGCAACGCTTGAAAAGAAATGCAGCGCATGATACAATATTTACGCTGCAATTGCTTTTCCGCATTTGCCGGCTGATGGGGGCGGCGTGCAGCTTGTCACGGTGAGTGCCGTCCCTGTCATTTTTTCAGGCTGCCATGCACCATATCAATTCCCTTGCGGACAACATCGGAGGTCGTGGCTTCCAAAGATTCCCTACACTCCTTGAGCTTTTGTTTTGTTTCATCATCGACCAAAACAAAAATTCTGTCCTTTAAAGGGTTGTCTGACGGAGGACGGCCTATTTTATTTTGCGCCATGCAGTCACCTCACTTTCAATGCGCATATTA
>DAWDUP010000232.1:0-1984 GCA_052346825.1 Candidatus Fimivicinus sp.
GGTCTGTACGTATCAGGCGATTTCCGGCGCGGGCAAGACGCTCGAAAACTGCCCGGAGATCATCGACAACGTCATCCCCTATATCGGCGGCGAGGAGGAAAAATCCGAGCGCGAGCCGCTCAAGCTCTGGGGCAGGATCGTGGGTGATGAGATCGTCCCGGCAACCGAGCCCTCCTTCACGGCGCAGTGCCTGCGCGTCCCCGTCTCTGACGGACATATGGGCGCGGTCTTTGTAGATTTCAAAAACAAGCCGAGTAAGGAAGAAATGATTGAGATCTGGACGAATTTTTCCGGCCGCGCACAAGAACTGAATCTGCCCAGCGCGCCCAAGCAGTTCCTGCACTATTTCACGGAGGATAATCTGCCTCAGGCGAAGCTCCAGCGTGATCTGGAGGGCGGCATGGCGGTTTCCATCGGCCGTCTGCGCGAGGATACGCAGTATGATTATAAATTCGTCTGCCTGTCCCACAATACACTGCGCGGCGCTGCCGGCGGTGCGGTGCTCATGGCGGAGCTTCTGGCGGCGGAAGGCTATCTTGATTAATCTTGTCGGTACCTTTTCGAAAGGATGGATATGAATAATGAGTAAGCAGCCAATTTTTACCGGCTCCGGCGTAGCGATCGTTACGCCTTTTACGGAAGACAATGAAGTGAACTACCCGCTTCTCGGCAAGCTGATCGATTTCCAGATTGAAAACGGCACGGATGCCATCATTATCTGCGGAACCACTGGTGAGGGCTCTACCCTCACGCACGAGGAGCATGCGGGCGCAATCCAGTTTGCGGTCGACCACACGGCGCACCGTGTACCGGTGATCGCCGGTACGGGCAGCAACGACACGGCCTATGCCGTCTATCTTTCCAATGAGGCAGAGAAAGCCGGCGTCGACGGTCTGCTCGTCGTAACGCCCTATTACAATAAAACCTCTCAGGCGGGCCTAATCCGGCATTATACCTATATCGCCGATCACGTCCACACGCCGATCATTACCTATAACGTTCCGAGCCGTACTGGCCTCAATATCAAGCCGGAAACATACCACGAGCTCGCTAAGCATCCGCTCATCGTGGGCGCAAAGGAGGCAAACGGCGATATTTCCGCTCTGGCCAAAACGATTGCGCTCTGCGGGGATGACCTGAATATCTACTCCGGCAATGACGACCAGATCACTTCCTTCATGTCCCTTGGTGCGAAGGGCGTCATTTCCGTTCTTGCAAACGTCGCGCCCCGTGTTGCGCATGACATTGCTGCAAAGTATCTTGCGGGAGACGCACAGGGCAGCCGGGATTTGCAGATTGAATATCTCGACCTGTGCAACGATCTGTTTATTGACGTCAATCCGATTCCTGCCAAAGAAGCGCTTGTTATGATGGGCTGGAAGGTCGGAGTGTGCCGCATGCCGCTGGCTCCCCTGTCCGAAGCCGCGCGCGCAAAGCTTTGTGCAACACTTTCAAAACACGGGTTCATCAAATAACTCAGTTTACGAAACATTACGTGCAGGAAGTAAAAAAGGGTGGTCTTATCAATGACAAAGATTCTATTAAGCGGCTGCGGCGGAAAGATGGGGCGCGTGATCACCTCTTGCGTGGCGGACCGTGAAGACTGTGAAATCGTTGGGGGAATCGACCCGGCAGGCATGGAGGAAGCGGCCTTTCCGGTTTTTAGAGCCGCGTCGCAGTTTGACGGGCAGGCGGATGTGATTATTGATTTTTCTCATCCATCCGCTCTGGAGGGGATTCTCTCCTATGCCGTTTCCCACCACACGCCGGCTGTGATTGCAACAACGGGATTAAACGAGCAGCAGGTTGCTTCCATCCATGAAGCAGCCAAAGAAGTGCCGGTTTTCTTCTCCGCCAATATGTCGATCGGAATCAGCCTTTTGACTGAGCTTGCCCAAAAAGCGGCCCGGGTATTGGGGAATTCCTTCGATATCGAGATCATCGAAAAGCACCATAATCAAAAGATTGATGCGCCCAGCGGCAC
>DAWDUP010000233.1:0-1954 GCA_052346825.1 Candidatus Fimivicinus sp.
TCGTATGAAAATCGAGGACGTGCCGTCCCATCCCAAGCATCTTGTGACGATTTGGGGGCTCGGATATAAGTGGGTCGTCTAAAGGCAGTGTCAAGTCAATATGAGGAAAAGGAGATGAGGAAAGATGCATTTCAATGGTATTACAAAGCGTTGGGTGCTCAATACATTAGGTGTTATTTCTGCCCTTCTTCTTTTGGTTTCCATTATTGCCTCCATTGCGATCCATTTTTATTATTATGAATATGTTGAAATGACGCTTAACTCCCGCGCGGATGACTCCGTCTCCAACTTTTTCAGCCTTTACAGCAATACAGACGGGCAGTTTGAGAGCCGTGCGCGCGAATTTGTAGAGGGCTTTAAAGCCAAGGATATCATGGAGGTCTGGGTCATTGATAAGCAGGGGAACGTGATCATTTCTTCGAGCGGTTTCCCAGTCAACGATCCGCCAGAGATGCCGGATTATCGGGAAGCTCTGCAATCGACGAAAAGCGACACGGCACGCTGGACCGGAAAACTGCCGTCTGGGGAAAAGGTTATGGCACTGACGCAATTGCTCGGGGAAAACAGCGGAGCCGTCCGCTATCTGATTTCTCTTGAGGGAGTAGACAGCCAGGTTTCCACGTTTATTCTTCTGATCTTTTTTGTCTGTCTTCTGGCGATCGCCCTGGTCGCAATGTCGGGCTCCTTCTTTATTCAATCGATCGTCAAGCCGGTCATGCAAATCAATGAAGCGGCCCAAAAATTTGCGCACGGGGACTTCAGCACCCGCATCGACAGCCACCATTACAATGATGAAATCAGTGAATTGGGGGAAACCATCAACTATATGGCTTCAGAACTGAGCGAGGCCGACCGGGTGAAAAACGATTTTATCTCCACGATTTCTCACGAGCTGCGCACCCCGCTGACTGCGATCAAGGGATGGGGCGAAACGTTGCTGCAGGTGGGCGATACAGACCCCACGCTTCTGTCGAAGGGCATGCAGGTGATCATTGATGAATCAGGCCGCCTGACCGGGATTGTCGAAGAGCTTCTGGATTTTTCCCGCATGCAGAGTGGAAAGCTCAGCATGCGTTTGGAGAAAATCGACGTATTGGCAGAGCTGGACGATGCTGTTTTCGTTTTCCGCGAACGCGCCCTGCGGGAAGGTATTGAGCTGATCTACAATGTCCCGCATCTGCCCGCTCCGATGAACGGGGACGCCAATCGAATCAAGCAGGTGTTTGTCAATATTTTGGACAACGCTTTTAAATATACAGAACAAGGCGGCAAGGTGATCGTTGTTGCCAACATCATCAATACAACGCTTGAAATCATGGTAGGCGATACCGGCTGCGGCATTCCAGAGGAGGATCTGCCGCATGTAACGGAGAAATTTTATCGTTCCTGTGTCTCAGCCCGCGGCTCCGGAATTGGGCTTGCTGTGGTCGATGAAATCATAAAGCTACACCATGGTACCTTAAAAATCAACAGTGTCGTAGGAGAGGGAACGACGGTTTCCGTGCTGTTGCCGATCGAACCGGTCGTCCTCACTGATGAAAGGAGCTCACAGAATGAGTGATGAAAAAAAGCCGGCTGTGCATAAAACATCCGTTGGCGGGCAGGCCCTGATTGAGGGAATTATGATGCGCGGACCGCGCGGAGCGGCGATGTCCGTCCGTCTTCCGGATGGAACGATCGACACAGAGTACAAGGACTACAGGCAGATCAAAGACAAGATCAAGTTTTTAGGCTGGCCGATCATCCGCGGCGTCGTCAGCTTTATTGAATCCATGATATTCGGCTATAAATGCCTGATGGAATCTGCGGAAAAATCCGGACTGGACACAGAGGAGGTCAACGAAGAGGAAATGTCCAAGCTGGACCGCTGGATTTCCGATCATTTTGGGCCGAAAATGATGGCGGTTATTTCCGCTGTTGCAATGGTGCTTGGCCTTTTGCTTGCGTTCGCGCT
>DAWDUP010000234.1:0-1823 GCA_052346825.1 Candidatus Fimivicinus sp.
GTCACTCATAAGGGTGGCGTTGATTTTAAGTGCACGCGCATGATTTGACGTTTACATATTTTCGGATTCTGCTGTTATATACGAAGACCAGCCGATTGCCCCTCAATAATATTTTTTGCAAGCGTTTGGTAATCACTCCCTGATGTGGAATAGGTTCCAATTCCCCTCTATATTGCCACTCTCCGTTGGCGAACCGAAATAAAAATACCCCGGCCCCCAGTCCTCTTGCCACCAAAAGTAACGCCATACCGCTGCAATCAAAAACAGCCCCGCTCATGTATGTCAAAAACATTCTGGAACAGCTGCAACTGTTTGCTGTTCTATCAATAATATTGATCTTCCTGCCCTCGCGGACAACCTGCCACTTTCCATCCTCAGAGGAAGCCAGTACCTTCCGATGCTTAACATTTGCCTTGGGCTTTTCCCTCTTATTATCCGCCAATAATGTTACAGGAATCGTATCCGTCCGAAAAATTGCGACTTGATCTTTATTTATCCCAAAGGTATTGATAAAAGTCTGTACCCGCTCCAGATCTCCATTTCCATAACACCCAAAGAACCATTGCATCCGGTTCCTGTCTTTATTACACTTGATGATCTCTGCAAAATAATCCCAGTCCACCGGATACAGCGAATGCCCTATGGTGACTATCTGCCGGATATCCGCTAATCCATCAAAAAAGGCATAATTACTCTGAATGATCTCCTTACATTTTTTCGTCAATGTATCATCAGCCTCCACGACCATCTGCAAAGCGATCTGCTGCACATCGTATAATAGCTGGGCATGCTCATCCAGATTATCGACTGCAGAGTAATCATCTTCAAATTCATAGGCCGCATCATTGGCTCCCGGAATATGCCCCAGAATCAACCTTTGCCGTCCCCTGCCGGTCTTCTTCCGACAGCCATGGATATAGCAAATATTCCCGGCATCCACGCCATACAAATCTTCCACGAATTCCGTATAATTAAAATTTAATACTTTCCCGCCTTTGATCACATTGCGCAACGGCCTGTCATTCGTATTGGTATGCAGACTGCCGATCCATTTACGGAACCGGTCCATTAATTCCGTTGACATGGAAAGGATCGGCTCCACCGCCATTTCTGCGGACATATAGATCTCGGCCGCACCTGCATCCTCATCGTATGCCCCATTTATATCCAGGAAATTATCGATGATGTACGGCTGGCACATAGCCTCTATGTTGATTTTCCCCAATGCCCCCTCAAAATCCGCCCACAGGTCATCGGTTTTCAGATATTTTTCCAGATAAAACCGGACAGAGCTTCTCTTTCCCAGAGTCTTGCTGAAATCGTAATAGCTGGATCTGACGCCATGCAGCATATCAAATCCGTTGCCAATCACATAAAGAGAACCCTCCTTAACAGATTCCCCCATCTCTTCCAGAGATAACAGGTAAACGTCAAATCCTGCGCCTACCCTTAAATTTAACGCCGCTTTTATGAGCGGCGTGGTTTCTGGCATTCCCCGGGAAGCTCCTCTGCCCAGGGCATCAGCTGATCTAGTTTTGCCGGATCTATATTTCCTTTTTCGTCACAATACTTAGGCAGCTCCGTGAGGATATACCTGAAGTAGTAGTATGGGCGCAGATTGTTCAGCTTTGCTGTTTCTGAAATACTGTAAACAAGAGCGCTGGCTCTGGCACCTTTTGCTGTGTTATGGAACATCCAGTTCTTTTTGCCGATACAGAAAGTCCGGACAGCCCGCTCGGAAGCGGAGTTATCGATCGGGATATCCCCATCGGTCAGAAATACCTTTAAATAGTTTTCCTGATGGATGACGAAATTTAGTCCCT
>DAWDUP010000235.1:0-1769 GCA_052346825.1 Candidatus Fimivicinus sp.
TCGGGACTGTCGCTGAGATAGCAAAGCAGATGCGCTCTGCGGTTTTCACGCTTCGGATCGATGCAGGAAAATTCCACGCCGGGAATCACCTGAACGCCGTGCCGCTCGCCGATGACCTTGCCGCGGACCGTGCCGGCGAGGCAGTCGTGATCGGTAATGGCAATGGTTTCCACCTTTAGCTTTTTGGCGAGCAGAATCAAATCCTCAATGCCGAGGGAACCATCTGAAAGCCTGGTATGACAATGTAAATCTCCGCCCAAGATAATCTTCCTTTCACATGCAGACAGCGCAGTGAGCCCAATTTTATTTTTCTTCTATTCTTCTTTATTATACGCCCTTTTTTCGGACGATGCAAGGGCGGTGGAGGGCGTTATTCTGTAAAAAAGATTCGGATTTCCCAAAAAGGCGCGCATGGCTTTCTCATGCGCGCCGTTTTTTAAATGGGAGAATTCTTACAGCCGGTCGATTTCCCTCTGCAGGGAGCGTGAAACATAGCCGCCGCCGAATTTCAGGAAGCCTGCGGCCTTGGAAAGCTTGCCGGGATGTGCGAGCTTGCGGTCTTTCTCCGTCAGCCAGAAGTCGAACTCCCGCTTTTTCAGCGTATCGTAAAGCGGCGTGACCGTGCGGCAGGCGGGAAGGGCCGTGCCGCTTGCCGCCAAGAGAAGAAGATGCTGGTCGAGCGGAAGGGTAAAGGAATCCGCGCCTTCCGGGATTTTAAAGGTATATTTGAAGAAATAGGCCTGCTCTTCATAGCTATCCGCCCCGTCCCGGTGCATATGCGTTGCGTTCCAGGCGAGGACAGCCTGCTTGATATAGCCGGTCTCCTGCATGCCGTAGAGATCCCATTTGCCCACGGCCTCAAACATGCCGTGCACAGTAAATAAAAAGCCGGTTTTGCCGATCGTCAGTGCGGTGCGCCGGTCGCCGTTCAATGAGGCCATAATCAGGCTCAGATAGGCTGCGCCCTTGGGAATGGGCAGCTTCTGCCCGCTGCAGACGAGCGCGTTGTGCGCAAGATCCTCCCTGGGGCCAGTGACAAAGCGCGCTCCGCCACAGCGGATTTCCGCCGGGAAGCGTTCTGCGGGCAGGGCGGCGGGCAAGGGGGAACTGCAATCTGTACGGTTGCGGTTGGTCGATACGATATCAATATTATAGGGCAGGTTGATCGGCATACTGCTTGCCGGTTTTCCACTGATAGGAGCGGGCGCGAGCGTCAAGGCGAAGGAGCGCGGCTCAAAGGCCTTTAGATCGAATTGCAGCGCCCCACCCTCCAGCAGAAATTCGCCCTCTTCCCTCGGCTCCTCGGAGGCGTAGATTTCCCTGGCCGACGCAATGCCCGCCCCAAGCTCAAACCGAAGCTTGGTATGGGCTTTCCCGGTGCCCTCATTGAAGCGCACGACGATCTCGTCGGAATCCTGCGCCTTTTTAACCGCGCGGACCAGAACGCTTTCATCGCTGATGCGGCCAAAGGAGAATTCGCTGCCAAGAGCTCCGGGATGCTTTTCCACCAGGAAGGCATTCATGGGCTGGTTAAAGCGGGCAGCGGCCATCTGTGTGCCGTTTTCGTAGCTGCCCCTGTGCCCAAAGATGCCGAAGCTATAACGGTTCAGACCGAGGTCCATGGTGTTTTGGCCACTCTCGTCACGATAGGCGGATTGGGGAGTGTGCATCCCGGTCAGTCTCAGGCAATTGTCGAGCGGCTTATCCCAGCCATATTTGGAATCGCTCAGGATGGACACGCCGCAGCTTGCGTCCTTCTGCGTGATATC
>DAWDUP010000236.1:0-1718 GCA_052346825.1 Candidatus Fimivicinus sp.
TATAGCGCACCTTGATGCCGGCGGCCTCCAGATAATCTGTCAGATCCTCCGCCATCTTTTTGGTCAGCGTCGTCACAAGCACGCGCTCCTTGCGCGCGGTGCGGAGATTGATCTCTGAAATCAGATCGTCGATCTGGCCCTCCGTCGGCTTTACAATAACCTCCGGATCGAGAAGCCCCGTTGGGCGGATGACCTGCTCGACGATCGCCGCGCTCTTGCTCCGTTCAAAATCGCCGGGCGTGGCGCTGACGAAGATTTTCTGGCCGAGGCGCGCGTAAAATTCGTCAAAGGTCAGCGGACGGTTGTCATATGCAGATGGCAGACGAAAGCCGAAATTGATCAAACTCTCCTTGCGCGAGCGGTCGCCGCCGTACATGCCGCGTACCTGCGGCAGGGTGACATGCGACTCATCAACGAAGAGCAGGAAATCCTTCGGGAAATAGTCGAGCAGGGTAAACGGCGCGCTGCCTGCGGGGCGGCCGGACATCACTCGGGAATAGTTCTCGATCCCCTTGCAGAAGCCCGTCTCCCGCAGCATCTCGATATCGTATTCCGTGCGCTGGCGGATACGCTGCGCTTCCAGAAGCTTTCCTTCCTGTTCAAACTCCTTGACGCGGCGCTCCATCTCCTGCTGGACCTCCGACAGCGCGGTTTCCATCTTATCCGGCGAAACCACGTAATGCGAGGCCGGATAGATCGCCACATGCTGTAAAATCCCTTTTACGTCCCCGGTCAGGGGATTTACTTCGCTGATGCGGTCGATCTCGTCGCCAAAGAATTCGATGCGGTAGGCCGTATCGTTGGAATAGGAAGGGAAGATTTCAATCACGTCGCCGCGCACGCGGAATTTATTACGCACGAAATTGATATCGTTGCGTTCATACTGGATATCGACGAGCTTATGGATCACGTCGTCGCGCTTTTTGGTCATGCCGGGGCGCAGGGAGATCACCATGCTGCGGTAATCGATCGGGTCGCCCAGGCTGTAGATACATGACACGCTCGCCACGATGATTACGTCCCGCCGCTCGGACAGTGCGGATGTGGCAGAATGGCGCAGCTTGTCGATCTCATCGTTGATCGCGGAATCCTTTTCAATATAGGTATCGGTCGTGGGGATATAGGCCTCCGGCTGGTAATAGTCGTAGTAGGAGACGAAATATTCCACAGCGTTATTGGGGAAAAATTCACGGAATTCAGAGCAGAGCTGGGCGGCGAGCGTCTTATTATGCGCAAGCACCAGCGTCGGCCGGTTGACCTGCGCGATCACGTTGGCCATCGTAAAGGTCTTGCCGGAGCCTGTCACGCCCAGCAGCGTCTGCTCCTGATCTCCTCGCTGGAGCCCTTCCACCAGCTTGGTGATGGCTTCCGGCTGGTCGCCGGTGGGCTGATAAGTCGATACCAATTTGAATACTTCCTGCTTCATCTGATCACTCATAAGCGTTTTTCTCCTGTTTTTACAATCACAGCCAGCATCCTGTGCGGGCATCATGCCCGGACGTTATTTGGCATCCTGACGCCGCTTGTTAAAGCTGCGAAAGGAACAAATGTTTTCAGATGCATCTTACTCTCTCCGGTACGCTTTGTCAATGCTTTCTGTCCCGCCAGATTATGCCTTATGAAAAATAGCGGGGAAACAAAAGCTTTACATTATTCTAGCACTACGATAAGTTGTGATGCAGGTATCGCTGACGCGACTTCATTCTCTTTGCTCGATG
>DAWDUP010000237.1:0-1702 GCA_052346825.1 Candidatus Fimivicinus sp.
TTAATATCTATGGATGCCTCAAGCATAAGCAGTTCGGAGAGGCATTGTTTAGTCAGAGCGGGCTGACGGGAATTGTGCTGTATCTCTCGGGCGTATGCTTTGTCTATAATTTCATGACGGGCTCGTCTGTCGTACCCAATTCCGTCCTTGGCGCCCTGATCGGTATTTCCGCCGTCATCCTGTTCTTTAAGGAAATTATGATCGGCCTGATCGACCATCATCCGGACTGGAAGCCGGAGAGCGTTACCGATTATATCCTGGAGAATTTCTTTGAGCTGTTTGAATATATTCTGTCCTTCTTCAGCAACACCATTTCCTTTTTGCGGATCGGCGCGTTCGTCCTGGTGCACGCCGGTATGATGACTGCGGTGTTTGCCATCGCAGGTCTTACGAGCAGCACGGTTGTCAATTTGATCGTCGTCGTGTTGGGCAATATCTTCGTCATGTGCCTGGAGGCGCTGTTTACCTCGATTCAGGTCATGAGGCTTGAGTTCTACGAGCTCTTCAGCCGTTGCTATGCAGGCGAGGGGCGCTCCTTCGAGCCGGTTCACCTGCACCATGTATCCGAGTCCGTTCAATGACGCAGGGCGTCAGTTCTAGATAAATTGAAAAAACAATTGCATTTTGGAGGTAACGATTATGTCCACGTTTCTGTATGCTATGCTTGCCATCGTTCCGATTGTTGTGCTGTTAGCTTCTTTTTATTCCCTCTTCCGTAAGAGGGCGCAGGGGGTTCCGATGAAGAAAGCCATGGTTTCCCATATCGCTACGCTGCTCGTGCTCGTCGTGCTGATGTCTGCGCTCGCGTTCGGTGCCTCCGCTGTAAATGATGCGCAGCAGCCCTCCCAGCCGGCTCAGACGCAGCAGGCCGTAAATGCGGATGCAAACGCCGCTCAAGCGGATAATTCCAAGGGCCTTACGATGATCGCCGCCGGCCTCGCTGTTGGCCTTGCCGGTATTGGCGGCGGTATCGCGGTCGGTTCCGGCGCGCCTGCTGCAATCGCAGCGACAAGTGAGGATCCGAAATCCTTTGCAAAATCCATGCTGTTCGTCGCATTGGGCGAAGCAATCGCCATTTACGGCTTGGTTATCGCCCTGCTAATGCTGTTTAGCTAAGCGGGAGCCATTTGAGATTTGACTGGGTGGGAGTTTTATGCGCTTTTATTTGATCAGCGATAATATGGATACCCTGACCGGCATGCGTTTAGCGGGGATTGAGGGCGAGGTTGTTCACGATCCGGAAAGCGTCGAACAGGCGCTGAATACCGCTATGGCAGCAGAGGACGTCGGTATTGTACTGATTACGGAGCTGCTGGTAAAGCTGTGCCCGGAGCAGATATCGAAGATCAAGCAGAGCTGCGACCGGCCGCTGATCGTGGAGATACCCGACCGGCACGGCTCCGGCCGAGCAAAGGATTCCATTACCCGATACGTACGTGAAGCGATCGGCGTGAAGATTTGAGGTGAGGCACATGCTCGAACAAGATGAACGAATCGCAAAATTTCTGGATGCGATTGATAAGGATGCCCGGGAGCGCCGCAGGTTAATTGAGGCGCAGGTGGACAAGGCAAATGAAGAGGCGCTTGAACGTGCCAGAGCTGACGCGCAGACACAGGCGCAGCAGTTGATCAGCAGAGAGCTGTATAAGCGGCGCGTGGCTCTCAATCAGAGGGTTGCCAGGGACGAGGCGGATTTGCGCGC
>DAWDUP010000238.1:0-1679 GCA_052346825.1 Candidatus Fimivicinus sp.
TCGCCCTGTGCCTGCTCTGGAAACAGATTGTCATAATAGGCTTGATCCTTCTCCTGATCGATCAGAAGGATACCGTTTTGAGAAAATAACTCCCGTTCCGCCTCGCGCAGGTTGGAAGGAAGCAAGGGAAGAATGCGGTAACGTCCGGTGGAGGGGTATAGGTTCGATTCCTTCAGGTTATAGTTGAAATCCGGGTAATTCGCGTGGCCCAATACGGCAGCGGGTGTTTCCTTTAGAACATCCTCTCTGGCGGGGATCGTGATCTCTCCGCTGAGAATCGCGTCGAAGAGCGGGGCGATTCCGTACTGGAAGCCTGCAATGGGCTTCCCGCCGTTGGAGGTGGAGAAGTTCGGCGCCTCCGCTTTGAAGCAGGTGCCGCCGCAGCTCATCACGAGCATCATGGATTGAACGTACATGTTTTCTGGATAAGAGAGGATCAGGTCCCACTCGTCGTCGACATACCGGTCATATTCACCGAACAGCGATTTTTTATCGCCATCCACCTGCCAATGCCACCAGTCGGACGCCACGCCCCAGTTTCCAACCAGGCCCGCCAGCCACAGGCCCTGCATGACGGAATAGGAGGAGGGGCTTCCATACGACTCCTTGTTCATCAGCACAATATTTTCCGCATTATCTTTAAAAGCCGAATAAAATGCCTCATTTTTCTCAAACCATTCGAGTATCATGCCGTTGTCGTAGTTCATATTGGTGTCGGTCCAGAAGAAGAACGCGCCGTATCTGGCAGCGAGATTGATGCAGTCGATGATGTACTGGGAATGATTGCTCTCCACCTCGCCGCGCCAAATCACGCCGTTGTAGAGCTCGGCGGCGTTAAGCCCATAGAAATAGCTGTGACGGCTTGCAAAGCGCTCCTCCAGCCAGGCGATGGGGATGCGCTCCTCCATCTGGTATTCCCCATTGATATTCTGAATGGCATAGGGGATCTGGTTTTCCTCGCACGCATCGGCGGTCTTTTCGAGCCATGCAAGCGCTTCGTCGCTTCCGGGCAGGAGCGTGTGGCCCGGAATGAGCAGGAGCACTGTGTAGGCCCGCTGGTTCTCCGGGATCGAATTCCAGAGCGTTACAAGCGGTTCGTCTCCATAAAAATTGACCAGATTGAGCGGATGAGTATTGTCAATCACGCGTTTAAGCGGCTTGTTTTCTCCGGCTGAAACAGGCGTGAAAGTCTTGAGAAGCAGCTCTCTCTCTCTCGCAGAGAGCTGCTTTTCATCCTGCGGGAGCTGGTTGGTCATCGTGTAGGCAACCGTGCCAGCGACCGCGGCAATCACAATGGCTACAGAGACACAGATGGAAACGATCGCAGTAAGCCGTTTTTTTCGCTTTTCGTTCCCCATTTGCTTTTTTTCCGGGCCCTTTTGCATACATACCGCTCCTTTTTGAGGGAGTACCCCAAAGCTTTTCTACGTTGATGTTACCATTCCTGTATTCACCTTGTCAATGCCTGTAGGGCATCTTGAATTGTGGCTTGTAAATTTGGGAAACACCCGGTATAATAAATTACATTCATAATAAACGTAGACGCTTGACAAGGGCGGCTTCTATCGAAACCGCCTGAAAGGAAGAAGAAAGATGCTGATTCGCGAATGTTTGCAGCAAAAGGACGTGACCCTTTCCTTTGAGGTGTTTCCGCCGAAGCCCGGAGTGCCCTTTCAGCC
>DAWDUP010000239.1:0-446 GCA_052346825.1 Candidatus Fimivicinus sp.
ATCAGGGCGGGGGAGACCTCAACAGTATGCATAAATACATCCTGCCTGTCCGCCTCCCAAGGCTCGACGACCGCCCCTTTGCCCTGACGGAATTTGGCGGCTACAGCCGGATCATCGACGGCCACGTCTGGGACCGACGGAAATGCTTTGGCTACCGTATGTTCGCAGATAAGGAGAAGCTGACACAGGCTTACCGTCGCTTGCTTGAGAAACAGGTCATCCCGCTCATTCCGAAGGGCCTGAGCGCCACGGTATACACGCAGGTAAGCGATGTGGAAAACGAAGTTAACGGCATGATGACCTATGACCGGGAGGTCGTCAAGCTCAATGAGGATACGGTCCGCGAGCTGAATGAAAAAATGACGTATTGATCAGCCAATAAATGCGGGGCCGGGTGCTTCCGGCCCCATATCTCTGATCTTTTGACACCATGAAAGGCGGAGCAG
>DAWDUP010000239.1:456-1649 GCA_052346825.1 Candidatus Fimivicinus sp.
CCAATTTGGCGGGCAGTGCAAACGCAAAGCTGAAACCACTGTACCTTCTTCAGATTTTTCAGGAAAAGACGGACGAGGAGCATCCACTCTCTGCCGAGGGCTTGTGCAAAGAATTGGAAAATCGGGGCGTGACTGCCCAGCGCAAATCGATCTATGGGGATATCGAGCTGCTCAAGAGCTTCGGCCTCGATATCCTGCACACCCGCACGCCGAAATCTGGCTATTTCCTCGCCTCCCGCACCTTTGAAACGGCAGAAGTGCGCTTACTGCTTGACGCGGTACAGTCCGCGTCTTTCATCACGCCAAAGAAGACGGCTCAGCTTGTTGAAAAGCTGGAGAGCCTTGTCAGCGAAGGGCAGGCCGCCCGGCTCGACGGGCAGGTGTATATGGACAGCCGCGTTAAATGCTGCAATGAGGAAATCTATTACACAATCGAAATCCTTGACCGTGCCATCCAGGCTGGCCAGCAGGTGCGCTTCCAGTATGCGCGGCGCGTGCTGTCGGATCAAATGCAGGTGGAGACGCAGGAGAAGGAATTTCTCGTCAATCCGTATGCGCTGATCTGGTCTGGCGACCATTATTACCTCGTCTGTAATAACCCGAAATATGATAATCTCATGCACGCGCGCCTCGACCGCATCCGTAGGGCGAAGGCGCTGGATACGCCCGCGCGGGATTTCAGGGAGGTGTCGGAATATACGGATTTCTTTGATGCGGCGGATTATGCGAATCAGCTCTTCCATATGTTTTCCGGTGAAACGGATACGGTGGAGTTGTGCTGCGGGCGAGATATGATCGAGGAGATTCTTGACCGCTTCGGAGAGACGGCTTTGCTGCGCACGGCAGGAGAGGATCAGTTTCTTGTGAAATTTGAGGCGAAGGTGAGCGACGGATTTGTGTCATGGCTAATGCAGTATGGGGATCGGGCTGTCGTGCGTTCCCCCCTGAAACTGAAGACGATGCTCCGGGAGAAGGCAAGGGCAATTTTGCACAATTATGGCGGTTAGAGATTCGGTTTATAAAAAGTAATCGTAATCTATCGGGCAACTATCACGCTTCAGCCTGTCGAAAAAGGGATATCGTTTCGTAAAATTTCTGCATTACACCTGCCTTTTGCTTGCGTTGACAAGGGAAGAAGAAATTAGCCCGCGCTCCGGCCGCGCGGGCCCTTCCTTTTCCGTTCGGCCGGAAAA
>DAWDUP010000240.1:0-1630 GCA_052346825.1 Candidatus Fimivicinus sp.
TGAGGGAATTTTTTCATCGCGTCTCGCGCGGTGAAAAAACGGGCGCACAAATTGTTTGAGCGCCGTGAGGCGGCGAGTTTTTGTGCGTCCCGCCGAACGGGTTCGATCGTGTCTCAGTTTCACCGCTGCCGAAGTGCCGTGCGAAAACGGCCCCTTTTGCTTCCTTTTCCGGCCGAACGGAAAAGGAAGGGCCTGCGTGGCCTGAGCGCGGTTACAAGATTGTTCTCGTGCGTTTTGACGAAATGATATCCCTTTTTCGACAGGCTGTGCAAAGCACCTGTGGATATTTGTGTTCCACAGGTGCTTTGTTTATTTGCATACTAACTTTTTTGGAAGGACGCTTTTCAGCTTTTCTGAAAGATCTTAGTGGGGTTCCGCAAACTGGATTCCATCGATGATTTCACGGACTTTTCGGGTAACATATTGATAGACGCGCTCTCCAAGCTGAATGAGGGCGGCGTCATGCTCCTCACCGCACAGCATGGCAAAGGTCATGCCGATGTTTTCATCTGTTTTTCCGCTGTGCCGCAACGCCAGATAATAAAAGCTGAAGGCAGCACCGTTGGAAATCGTATCGTAAAAGCCGGGATCGTCCTCGATCAGCTTATCATACAGAGCGTTGACTGCGGTGGTGGCAAGCAGAGGCGTAGGTGTGTAGAGATGCAGGCAGGATTCCGCCGTAAAAATCAGCAAAATCCGGATCTGACACATAATCTCGGTAGCGGGAAGCGGATCGCCCAGCAGGCGGATCAAATCGAGACTGTCCTCATCTGCGGAGTCAGGGGCAAGGGCTGCCAGCCGGATGCCAAGCTGTTTGGCACGCTCTGAGTTTCCATTGAGCCGCTGCCGCTTCATCTCCTGCGCAAGCGCCTGTACCTCGGCTCCATCGGAAACGTCTGGCGACTCCTTCACGCCGAAAATTTTCATATCGCTATCGTCAAAGGTGTTCATAGTTGTCCCTGCCTTTCGCAAAAATTAAGCGGCGGCGGGATGAGGGGGTGTTTAGCAGCTTACACCGCTGTTTCCGCCGCTACGGCCGCCTTTTTTTGCAGGCGGCGTTGCTTTGCTTTATAGCTGAGCAGCTCGGCAATCTGCTCGTCCGGTGTGATGTATTCTCCAAGAGTCGTCAGGCGGGAATTATACATTCCGTGGAAATCGCTGCCGCCAGTCATCAGAAGATTGTGGGATCGGGCTGTTTGCTGCAGGCGGGATACGGTTGCCTCATCAGCGGTGGGGTGCCAGACCTCCACGCCGTCGAGCCCCAGCGCAATCAGCTCATCCAGCAGCTCAAAGCTGTTATAAAAGGCGGGATGCGCGAGCACGGCGATGCCGCCAGCCTCATGAATGGCTTCCAGTACTTCCCGGATATCCGGGAACGAGGGCTCCACGCTGATGCAATGCGGGCTGTCGGAAGAAAACAGCTCATGATAGAGCTCGCCGAAAATCGTGGAGGTGTAACCGCATTCCATCAGGGCGTGGACAATGTGCTGCTTAAAGATATTGGTTGAGCCGGATGCGCATTTCAGGACGAATTCTGGTGTGATCGGAAACCGTTTGGCAGCTTTGAGAATCATATATTGTCCCGCTTTTCTTCGGGAGAGTGAATTGCGGCGGCACAGCCCCTCCAGAC
>DAWDUP010000241.1:0-1537 GCA_052346825.1 Candidatus Fimivicinus sp.
CACATCATAGACGGTTTTCCCATCTCGCACCGCAGGCATGCCTGCATTCGGATTGAGGATCACCGGCGTAGAGGTGCAGGCAAGCAGCTGCGGCAGGAATTCCTTCATCTGCACAGGCCCCAGGCCGCAGTTGAAGCCCAGCGCATCCACGCGCAACCCCTCCGCCATTGCGACGGCGGCCTCAATGGAACCGCCTGTGAGCAGCTTTCCCTGCGCATCGAAGGAAAAGGTCAGGAAGACGGGCAGGTCCGTATTTTCTTTCACCGCCAGCACGGCAGCCTTTGCCTCATAGGTATCCGTCATCGTCTCGATGATGGCGAGATCTGCGCCTGCCTGTTCGCCCGCTTTGGCGGCCTCGGCAAAGACGTCGACAGCCTCCTCAAAGGGGAGCTCCCCCATCGGCGCGAGCAGCTTTCCCGTTGGCCCGATATCCAACGCCACAAAACGGGGCGTATCCCCTGCGCACTGCTTCACCGCGCTGCGCGCGTTGGATACGGCAGCTAAGATCACTTCCTGCACCGTATGCCCGCTGTCTTTAAGCTTGAGGCGGTTCGCTCCGAAAGTATTGGTCGTGACGATATGGCTGCCCGCCTCCAGATAAGCCGAGTGAATCCCGGTGATCGTCTGCGGGTCGGAAAGATTTATCAGCTCCGGCAACGCACCCGCCTGCAGGCCCTTCTCCTGCAAAAGCGAGCCCATGCCGCCGTCGAAAAAAAGCATTTGCTTTCCTAGTAAAGAACGAATATCCAATGGAACACCTCATTCTCGTGATGCATCAATCAATTTAAAATTTCAGACAGGTTTTCAACGATTTTCTGCGCGACGTCGGGATTATTCATCGTGTAAAGATGGATTCCCTTCACCCCGTTGGCAAGCAGATCGATAATCTGGTCGGTCGCATAGGCGATCCCCGCCTGCTTGAGCGCAGCCGGATTATCTCCAAAGCGGTCAAGAATCGAGCGGAATTTCGGCGTGAGCGTCGTCCCCGCCAAGGCACAGATACGCCTGATCTGCCGCCCGCTCGTTACCGGCATCACGCCCGCGATGACGGGCACGTCGATCCCCACGCGCAGCGCACGGTACAGGAAGCTGTACAATACATTATTATCAAAAAACATCTGTGTAATCAGGAAGTCGCAGCCACAGTCCACTTTTGCCTTTAAATGCTCCAGATCCGCCACATTGCTCGTACACTCCACATGCCCCTCCGGATAACATGCAGCCCCGATGCAGAAATCTCCGCGGGACTTGATCTCTTCAATCAGCTGAGAGGCATATTTATAATATCCGGCCTCCGGGAACTCCATGCCGTCCGGGATGTCGCCGCGCAGAGCCAGCACATTTTGGATCCCCTTCTCCTGAAGCTCGCCGATGAGCCGTGCCACTTCCTCTCTGGAGGAGGAGACGCAGCTCAGGTGCGCGAGGGCTGTGGTACTGCATTCCTTCTGGATAAAGGAGGCGATATCAATGGTATTCTGGGAGGTCCCTCCGCCAGCGCCATAGGTAACACTCATAAAATCGGGATTGTATCGGGAAA
>DAWDUP010000242.1:0-937 GCA_052346825.1 Candidatus Fimivicinus sp.
ATCCTTCCTGTGCCTGCTCTTCGGTAGATACTCTTACATAAATTCCTGTTTCCATCATAATAAATCACTCCTATCTTTGCGTTTTCAGATAGAGGATTTATCCTTTGCTTCTTTCTTTCTTGGAATAGATGTTTTCATAAAGAAAGCTAACATTTTGGTCTGCAAACTTTTTGGTAATGTTATTTTCTTCTGCTCATTTTTCATAACTCACCTCAATAATCAATTCTATTTCATTATATTAATCATTGAGATAAATATGATATGAGAAAAACCGCAATGCCCTGAAATCCTTGATACTACAAGGTTTTTGAGCTGTTGCGGTTTTTCTTGAACCCCGTCATTGGCGGCAACATAACGGATACAACCCAGGCAAGCACCCGGTAAACGCCCTGCACCAGCAGACCCTCCACCCAGGGCGGCGTCCCGAGCCACAGGAAAAATTCCGTCAGACGGTCTCCGATCCAGAATAATCCTGTGGACAGCCATTGGGAGGGATAGTTCGCCCCTGTGATCGTCAGCCAGAAAATTAAACCGAGCAGCAGAAGCATGACGGGAAGCCCCGTCCACCGGTTTGTCAGGAGCTTATCGAGCCGCCGGTCTCGGACGTCGTAATCCTTACGTTGATAGGTAACGATGCCGCGGCAGACGCGTTCCGCCGTGCGGACAAGGCCGGAGACGATCTTATCCTGAATACGTGCCTGCGACAGGCCGTAGCGTTCAAACAGGCCGGAAAGCGCCGCTAGTTCCGTTTGGATTTCTTCGTCCTGCGTCAGATCAAAGCCCAGGTATTCTGCAAGCGGCTGCCTGAGGCTGGCGTCGGCGTCGAGCAGGCGCAGGGCGATCCAGCGGCTGCTGATAGGCCTCGAGATGCCGGAAAGCTTTTGGTCGACCACTGGGGTGAGAGAAGCGAGCGCTTCTTCGATCGGGGTAATATAGG
>DAWDUP010000242.1:947-1529 GCA_052346825.1 Candidatus Fimivicinus sp.
GTAGGAGCTTCTCCGGCTGCCGCCCGGCTCATTTGTGCCGTCAGCTCCTCGAGCCCCTTACCGCTGCGGGCACTCGCACCGAGCACCGGAACGCCGAGGGTCTTTTCCAGCTTTTCAAGGTTGAGGTGGATTCCCTTGCGCTTCGCTTCGTCCATGAGGTTGACGCAGACGACCACCTGCGGCGTGATTTCAATGGTTTGCAGGACCAAATTCAGATTTCGTTCTAAGCATGTTGCATCGCATACCACGACGACCGCGTCCGCCCCACCGAAGCAGATGAAGTTGCGCGCCACCTCTTCCTCTGCGGAGTGTGCCATGAGGGAGTATGTACCCGGCAGGTCTACGATGATATATCCCGTATCTTGGTAGATATGCCGGCCCTGCGCGCTTGCAACCGTCTTTCCGGGCCAGTTCCCTGTGTGCTGGTTCATGCCGGTCAGAGCATTGAAGACCGTGCTCTTGCCAACGTTCGGATTGCCTGCGAGCGCTATGACGCGGTCGCTTTCTGCTTCCTTTTAAATTAGTAGCGGGCCGGCCACCCGCGCTCCCGTGTGGGAATTTAGAGTTGATACCAAAAAAACC
>DAWDUP010000243.1:0-1237 GCA_052346825.1 Candidatus Fimivicinus sp.
TGCACCGCCTGCGTCGGCGACGGCAGTATTTTTTCTCGGATTTTTTTCAATATGCCGGTCTCCTGCGGCCGAACCTGCAAAACGGAAAACATGATGAACGCCCATCCTTTCGCTGTGTGCCAAAGCCAGTAAATATAGGAGCGGCCTTATGCCGGTTGTGTACGATATATATGCCGCCACGGGGGAAAATATCCGGTTTTTCTCATCGGACAAAGTGCGCACACGTCTTTTGTCAGATGGCATATCATAGAATATAAGGCGGTTTCCGAATAAAATGCAAAAGGAGCGTAGTCCATGGAGAACCGAAAAAGGCGGCTATTCGGGCTGTGCCTTGCATGGGTGATTTTGATGGCGGCAGGCACGCTCGCTTTTCAGGCGCAGAAAGCGGTGCTCACCGGGGGCCGGACACAGCCGGGTCAGAAGCTGCCGATCATCATGTATCATAATATTTCACCCAATGCGAGCCTGCAGGGGAAATATACGGTTTCCGTTAAGGAATTCGAAAGCGATCTGCTCTATCTCCGGGAACGGGGATTTACGCCGATTCTGACGGCGCAGCTGCTGGAGCATGTGAAGCAGGGCAAGCCACTGCCTGATAAGCCGGTTATGATCACCTTTGACGATGGTTTTGAAAGCTTTTACGCCTATGCTTTCCCACTTTTGCAAAAATACGATATGTGCGCTATTGTGGCGGTCGTCGGGCAATATGCGGATACCTATACCAGGACGGAGGATCACCATCTCAATTATTCCTACCTGACCTGGCCGATCATCGGGGAGCTCAGCCGCAGTGGGCTGGTGGAAATCCAGAGCCATACCAATAATATGCATACGATCACCGCCAAACGGCGCGGCTGTACGATTAATAAGGGAGAGAATAAGGCACGCTATCAGGAGATTCTGCGCAAGGATCTCCAGCTCAATCAGGAAAAAATCAAAAAAGCGACCGGAAAAGAGCCAACGGCGCTTGCCTATCCCTACGGCGCGCATTGTAAGGCTTCCAAGGAGGTCCTTAAGGAGATGGGGTTTCAGGCGGCGTTTACCTGTGGTGAAAAGGTGAATGTGATTCCGGAAGACAGGGAGGATACGGATTGGCTCTATACGCTGGGACGGTATAACCGCGCGCACGGCGCGTCGTCACAGGCGTTTTTAAAGCCGATCCTCGATCAGGCGGAATCCGGATAAGAATTGGAAGGCGTTGTGACAAAGCAGTCACAACGCTTCAGCCTGTCGAAAA
>DAWDUP010000244.1:0-1042 GCA_052346825.1 Candidatus Fimivicinus sp.
AGCACGGCGGCTGCAATATCCACGGCTTCAAATCCTTCCACGGCATGCGCATGGATGAAGCGATCCTGGATGCCGCCGCCCTGGTCATCTCTGCGGGCGGCCCACTGGGTGAAATCTTTGACAGCGTGATCCTCGGCAACCGGAAGATCCTTCCGCCCGTGGAGGATTTGTCCTATGAAGACCGCATGGGCCTTTCCGGCTGGATTCACGGCAGGCGTATTCTGGTTGGAAACCGGGAGCTTTTGCAGCACCATAATGTGGAGCTTCCCCCTCGCCAGAGCGAGGCGAAATACCGCCATGACGGCCGGCAGGTGATGTATCTTGCAGTGGACGGGCTCATATCCGCGCTCTTCGTCGTCAGCTATCAGGCGGACCCGAATGTAGCGGCGCACCTGAAAAATCTGGAGCGCAAGGGGATTACGATCCTCGTGCGCACCTCTGATCCCAATATTACAGATTCCTTTGTGGAGGAGACCTTCGGCCTTCCGCAAAACTGTGTGAAAGTGATTAGCGCGCAGGCGGGTGCGCTCTATCGCAAATACCGCTCAACAGCGCTGCAGCGGGCAAACGCGGGCATCGTCCACGATGGGCGCATCCAGAATTTTCTGCGCAGTGTGGCGGCCTGTGCGACGCTGCAAAGCGGTTCCAAGCTGTTGACCATTCTGCAGACTGCGGCCGCGGCGCTCGGCGCAGCGCTGGTGGGCGTGCTGTGCTTTACATCAGACGTTACGATGCTCGGCGCGGTCCAGCTATTGCTCTATCAGCTTTTCTGGATGGTGATCGTGTTGATCATCGGAGGCAGCGAAAAATTTTAATGGATATAAAAAGCTTTTCGATTTCGCATGTAGTTTTCTATGTTCCAATTATAAGTTTTGATATCCTCCATAAATGAAAACCGGGAATGGCTCTTTTCCACGTAGCCATTCCCGGTTTTCATTATGATTTCACCATTTTTCATAGGGTATAAAAACAAATTTAATATCGCCAGGTTTTTTATAAAAATAGTATTGCTCAATTGTTGGACTATTTCCACCATGAATAA